>JAGVNU010000015.1 GCA_020053105.1 Thermodesulfovibrionia bacterium | reverse complement strand
TAATGATATCCGGGATTGCCATGTTTGTGGCTGTACCCATAGGACTTATGTCCGCAATCTATATGTCGGAGTATGCTACTGACAGGGTAAGGACGGTTGCGAAACCGGCCCTGGAAATCCTGGCCGGCGTCCCTACCGTTGTATACGGTTTTTTTGCCGCTTTGACCGTAGCGCCGTTCTTACGGGACATCGGGTCCGGGATGGGCCTGGACGTTTCATCTGAAAGCGCTCTGGCTGCCGGCCTTGTCATGGGAATTATGATCATCCCTTTTATATCCTCCCTTTCCGATGACGTGATCAATGCCGTACCCCAGAGCCTGCGTGATGCGTCCATGGGCATAGGCGCAACCAAATCGGAGACTGTGGTGAAGGTAGTCCTCCCCGCTGCCCTGCCGGGCATTGTTGGAAGTATCCTCCTTGGGGTATCGCGTGCTATCGGAGAGACAATGATCGTTGTAATGGCTGCAGGTCTGACAGCCAACCTGACAGCCAATCCCCTTAATGCGGTGACGACCTTTACCGTCCAGATCGTGACCCTTCTGATAGGCGACCAGGAATTTGACAGCCCGAAGACGCTCGCAGCATTTGCCCTCGGGCTGGTCCTTTTCATCATAACGCTATGTCTGAACATTATCGCCTTATATGTAGTAAGGAGATACAGGGAACAGTATGAATAGAGCGGACTTAAACAGCCACGAAGACAGGCTGCAATTAATCAAATCGAAGCTGAAGTGGCGTTATGCCAAAGAGAATATATTCAGGGCCGCAGGGATCATTGCGATACTTTCGGCATTAGCGATGCTGGCAATACTTTTTATATCAATCATCGGGAGCGGGTATTCAGCCTTTCAGCAGACATTTATCCGGCTTGACATCACATTTGATCAGGACGTGATCGACCCTGACCATAAAAAAGACCCCGACGTCCTCTCGCAGGCTGATTACGGCGGACTGGTCAGGACGGCCCTGGGTAAAATGTTTCCTGACATATCAGACAGACGGGAAAAGCGAGATCTCTATTCCATCGTCAGCTCCGGCGCCGCCTTTCAGTTACGGGAAATGGTCATGGAAAAATCCGGGCTTATCGGCACAACACAACAGGTATGGCTTCCTGCGGACGACGATGTCGATATGTATATCAAAGGACATATTCAGCTCGAAGCTGAGGGATCGGGCCGCATTAAAGAAAACACTGTGAGATGGATCGACAATCTGATCGAACAGAAATCGCTTAAGAAGAAATTCAATACGACGTTTTTTACAGGCGGTGACTCCCGCGAACCCGAACTTGCAGGGATATGGGGCGCGATAGTGGGTACGTTTTATACAATGATTGTGACCCTGGCGTTGTCATTCCCGCTGGGAGTTGCAACTGCTGTTTATCTTGAGGAGTTCGCGCCCAAAAATATCTGGACAGACATTATCGAGGTGAATATCAATAACCTTGCAGCGGTGCCTTCCATCGTATTCGGCCTGCTCGGGCTGGCGGTGTTTCTGAATTTTTTCGGCTTGCCCCGTTCTGCGCCCCTTGTCGGAGGACTCGTTCTCACGCTGATGACGCTTCCCACTATTATAATTGCTTCGCGTGCATCGCTCCTTGCGGTCCCGCCTTCCATAAGGGCCGGCGCCCTCGGGGTCGGGGCCTCCAGGATGCAGTCGGTTTTGCATCATGTGCTGCCCCTTGCGCTTCCGGGAATGCTGACAGGCACAATTATCGGCATGGCACGTGCCCTGGGTGAAACAGCGCCGCTGCTGATGATCGGCATGGTGGCGTTCATTGTTGACATTCCCGTAGGAGTATTTGACAAGGCGACCGTACTTCCTGTACAAATATATCTCTGGGCCGACAGCCCGGAAAGGGCCTTTGTTGAGCGCACATCAGCCACAATAATGGTGCTGCTCGCCTTCCTTTTGATTATGAACGCCCTGGCGGTTATTCTTCGGAAAAAGTTCGAGAGGAGATGGTAGAAAAAGTATGGTCATGTCACATGATGATATCTTTGAAACAGTCGGCAAGCCCCTGCTCAATGACGGGAGAATAAAAATTTCCTGCAGAAACGTGAATGTGTATTACGGTGAAAAACGCGCAATCAAGGACGTCAGCGTTGATATAGCAGAAAAAGAGGTCACATCATTTATCGGTCCTTCCGGTTGTGGAAAATCCACCTTTCTCTGCTGCATTAACCGTATGAACGATACAATCAAAGACTGCAGGTTTGAAGGCAACATCACAATCGACGGGGAAAATATTTATGACAGGACCATGGACCCTGTGCTGCTTCGGGCGCGCATAGGGATGGTCTTTCAGAAACCTAATCCTTTCCCCAAGTCAATATATCAGAACGTGGCATACGGACCGCGTATTCACGGGCTGGCGCGGAACAAGTCCGAACTCGATGAAATAGTCATTACGAGCCTTGAGAAGGCGGGTCTCTTTAATGAGGTGAAAGACCAGCTTGATCATCCCGGCACGAGCCTGTCGGGCGGGCAGCAGCAGAGGCTTTGCATCGCACGCGCGATTTCGGTGCAGCCGGAGATTATTCTAATGGACGAGCCCTGCTCGGCGCTTGATCCGATTGCTACGGCGAAGATAGAGGAATTAATTGATGAGCTGCGTCAGAATTATACGATTATAATAGTGACCCATTCCATGCAGCAGGCTGCGCGTGTGTCCCAGAGGACCGCATTCTTTCATCTCGGCAGTCTTGTTGAAGTCGATGACACGAACACGATATTTGTTAATCCTGAACACCGGCTTACGCAGGATTATATTACAGGCCGTTATGGATAATGACTTTTTAACCGGGAGGTTTGGATAATGACTGTCAGAATACAGGAGTTGGAGCATCTCAAAGAAATGCTGCTGAAAATGGCAGCGCTTGTGGAGGCCTCCATCAGATATTCAGTTGAATCGCTGGTGGAAAGGGAATCCGAACTGGCCCAGCAGGTAATAGCGGACGATCATAAGATAAACGCTTACGATGTCCATATAGACGAAGAATGTGTCAGGCTCCTGGCGCTCAAGCAACCGATGGGCAAAGACCTCAGATTTATTACGACTGCGATAAAGATCACCACTGACCTTGAACGAATCGGCGACAATTCAGTCAATATCGCGGAAAGGGCCATAGAGTTGAACAAGGAGCCTTTACTAAAACCGTACATAGATATCCCCCGTATGTCCAGGATAGTGCAGGGCATGGTGCGCAACTCTATAGATGCCTTTGTGAATGAAGATGCCAGACTCGCAAGGGAGGTCATAATTAGAGATGATGAGGTGGATGACCTCAATGAAATGGTATGGAAAGAACTCATGTTAATTATGACCAAGGACCCTTCAACTGTTTCAAGGGCCGTCAAGATCACGTATATTTCCAAATACCTGGAGCGGATCGGGGACCATGCTACAAACATTGCTGAGACCGTTGTCTATATGGTTGAAGGAAAGATCATCCGCCACATGCTCCCTGACCAGATCTGACAGTATGCTTTTTTTGTAAAAGGTGAAAAGGAGACTACATTGAGAAATCCCGTCCTTATTCCGGCAATACTTCTTGTCCTCATTATCTCCGGCTGTGCTTCCCAGTCTCATCTTGTACGGGGGAAAGAATACCTTGAGAGAAACAAATATGACCGTGCGATAAAGGAACTGGAACAGGCGGCCAATGAAAAGGGGGACCTGTATTATTACATTGACACCTATTCCTGTCTTGGAGACGCCTATGCCAAAAACGGCCAGGCAAACCAGGCGATGCCGGTCTACAGGAATGCCATCCAGATGATTCATCTGCGACTGC
>JAGVNU010000118.1 GCA_020053105.1 Thermodesulfovibrionia bacterium | reverse complement strand
TAAACGGCATATCCGGTTTTTGAATCGAGATCGGAATCCCCGGGGTCTGTGAGCAGGCTTCCGAACCCCTCTGCGCTCTGTGCCTGGGGATCGGTCTTGCTTAAACCGCCGGAGGCAAACCAGTCAATATTTTTAATCTTGTGCATGACCAGCCCTGTAAGGTGATAAAGGTCTCCTACATTCGTTGAGGAAAATCGCGTCTGGTTTACAAATGATTCTATCTCAGGCATGTCCGTAAGGTCGAAGGCTTTAAATCCCTGCAATATTACGAAGATGTTTTTGCTGTTTTCCTGTGCTTCCCAGTTGAATCCAAAGAAGTCCACATCATCGACCTTAGTATTAGAGACCCCTTTGAATCCGGATTCAAACCCCCTTCCATAGCAGAGTTTGAGGTTCCCTGATACAGGTTTATTAAAGAAATAACCTACAACCGCGCCGTCAAAGGCATAATCAATGCCGAGTCCCAGGGGAGGCGCGTCCCGTTCAACATTTTGTCTTAAATGGGTCGGGGCGCCCCCGGTGGACGGCCTTCTGCCTACTGAAAAAGCAAGAGGCATCCCTCCGATGTTCATCCAGTTGACATATGCCCTGTCCACCCTCAAAACGTTATCTGTCGCGAGGTGTCCTGTGTTGCCGTCAAACAGCATACCGTTATGAGCAAATATGCCGAACATCGGGTCAGTGCCGCTGCTTAATGAGGTGGAAGTTTGACTGCCGCCGACCTTATACATCGCAAGCCTGCCCACGAACCCGATATTCTCTGTGGCAGGTACTTCAATGTTAAGCCTGAAGCGGTGGGTCATGATCGAGTCGTTTGTTGCGGTAAAAGACTCATCAGAGCCGAACCCCATTGCGGGGTAATAGTATGTATGCTGTGCGGGGAATTTCGCCCTTATCGAATCCACCCTGAACCTGTAGTCGCCATAGATGGTAAACCTTGAGATGTCCGACGCCTTGTCCGCCTTTTTTTCGACCTCTTTGATCTTCTCTTCCTGTGACGCGTCCTTTGTCTCTATCTCATTCACCTGTTTTTTGAGTTTTTCCATTTCCCTGTTGAGGTCTTCTATCTTTTGAAGTAGCTCCTCTTTTTCAACTGCAAATGAAGCCATAGGGAAAAACAGAGAAAAGACAATAAAAACTACAAAAACATTTTTCACTTTCACCTCTCCTTATTGTTTTTCAGAGCTGACGCCCTGTCCTGTGCCTTGTTACTTATAAGACAACATCTTTCGTTTTAAGACCCTTCAGAAATATCTCATCTGTGGATTCGGTAAGATATTCCCTCTGAGTTACTTTTGTCATCTGAGAACCTTTTCTTATGGCCCATACAAGAAGCGCCACGAGAACGCCCGTATAACAGAATGCAAAGCCATACTGTATATACGGGTCCTCCGGCAAAAGTTCAAGGATATTCTTTGCCTCCATAAAACCCTTGGAAAAAAATATCTGTTCAACTTTTTCCTTGTAAAGTGTAAACGGCAGATATCCAAAGAAGAACCCCGGAAGCGAAGCCAGACCTGTGAGATATCCCATCGCCGTCCTTGCATAAGTCCTTATCTCACAGCCTATCATGAGGACCGCGCCTATCCCGAGCAGGGGACCGCCGACAAGATGGCCAAGGTGGAAACCCCATTTGTACCTGCCTGATTCCACAACAACCGGAATGTCCCAGCCAAAGAATATCCACGTGACAAGTATCGTTAAATTAAACATGACAATGGCTATAAGCAAGGCTGTAAAAGGCAGCAGTCCCGTAAACATTGTCTGGGTTATCTTTGCAACTTTCATGGAATCAAAATGCTTTTGCGACATATGAATAGAGTGCGGCGCCATAACAGCGCACTCCGTCCCGAACCCTGTCTTGCCTATGCCGAATCCGAGCAGAAAGCCGATAAAGGTCTTGAGGAATATTTCCATCCACGGCAGCCTGCCGATGCCTTCCGAGGACTCCCCGGTGAACGCAGTATAGAAGGCTGATGCCAGCAGCAGAAACAGGAACGCGGTGAGAATTATTCTCAATGGATCTTTATGGGGTTTATACCCTGGGTCATAACACAATGTATCATGAGGGTATGCAAGATCAACGCAGTGTTTGACCGTTGCACGTTTTTCGTGATGCTTAAGATATCCGCCCGCGTCCAGTTTTGACATAAACATAAATGCAAGAAACGCAAACGGGATACTCACAAACGCCACAACTATGGACGTAAGGCTCATGGCCGGAATCCCCCCGAGATAGTGCCATGTAGTGCAGCCCTGCGCAAGCCTTGTGCCGAGCCCGAAGGTTGCCCCGCCGATGAATGCGAGAAGGGCCATGCGGGGCGGATATTTTGCCCATGCCTTGTGTTCCCTCTCAAGCACTGCAACAAGAAATGCGCCGAACAGGATGCCGATTATTATCCAGTGTATGTCGGCGTCATAAAGCCTCGTGAGGTAATCCGTCTTTGTAATATTCTCCTCTATAGAGCCGAACATCTTTGCAAGTCCTGTTGTAACGGGTATCGGCGTCTCATATTTAAGGAAATAAATTACCTGTGCAAGCCCGACAAGAACCCCGCCCCAGACAAATGACCACGGTTGGGTAAGAATCTTTTTTATGTTCATAAAATTAAGCCTCCTTTTTTCACGCGCAACCCGATGTCTTCTGGAATTCCTTGACCTCTTTAACTACGTCTTTCATTTTCAGCCCGACAGTGTTTGTAATATCAGACCAGCTCTTTCCGGCCTTTTTCATTTTTATTATTTCGCTGCCCGGCTTTTTGGAAAGGTTGGCAATTACTATTGCCGTAAGCGCGTCCCCCGGAGTAAGTTCTTTGATCGCGCTTTCAACAACGTCATTCGGCACAGCTTCAAAGAAATAGGCCTTTAGTTTCTCCTCAAATCTCTTTATCTCTTTGGGAGTAACACGTTTCTTGTTTGATATCCCGATCCGCTCTTTTAATTCTTCTTCTGTTCCTTTCTGTACAGCCTGAGCGATTGACGGCAAAAGGAATAAAAGAGCAAACACTAAAGCTGAAAATCGTTTCAATATCGTGACTTTCATTTTGCACCTCCTGTCTGTTCAAGCGGATAATTTTTTACTGCCGCCTTGTCTATGATGCTTTTCATTGCCTCCCCTCCGCCATACTCCTTGATCCATGAGACATAGCCAAATAACAGCGTATAAGCTTCGTATCCCAGCATTCTCAATCCTACAACCGGAAGGTTCTCAAGCTGTCCTGTGGCGCATGCAAGCACGAGCTTTTTGTCCTTCGGGAGCTTCTTCAAGTTTTCAGGATTCAGCACGGTGTAGTATGGAATGTGAATTGCCGATGGAATATGTCCTGCCTTGTATTCCTCTATATCAGGCCGGACATCCAGGACCACAAAGTCGGTCTTCCCTGTCTTGATCCACATCATGACCTCGTCTGAAGTCACCTGCCAGTGCTCTTCCTCCGGAGCTTTCATAAGGATATCGGACATTTTCTTTGTCATATCGTCCTCTGCAAACAATGTGGACGCTGCAAGGACAGCAAAGATGCATGCCATTAAGCAACTTACTGTTTTTCTCATTTTTTCACCTCACTAAATTTATTCACCGTTTAAACGGTAAAATCCTGCAAATTGTACATTCATCGCTTAACCCCAGCCAGCCCTGCAATAGCGTTATCAGCGCAGGCAGGTAGATTATCGTCATTATCGCACTCAGCAGCATCATGCTTACAATGAAAGCGCCGACGGTTATATACGGCGTAAGCGAGGCAAACATCATCACGGAAAATGACGACGCAAAAAGCACCGCATTGCGCATTATGCCTTTGCCGGGACGCGCGGCAGTCCAGAGCAACGCGTCAGTGACAAGTGACGCGTTACGAGTGACGAGATTACTGTCTTTTCCTGACTTCTGACTACTGACTACTGACTCTTGATTCTCAGTAATCTTTTGCCTGAACCTGCTTATAAAATGGATCGCAAAATCCACCGCCATTCCAAGCGACAGACACGAAAGCACGGATATCGGCATGTCAAAGTCCTTGCCGATAAAACCCACAACTCCGTATATGAGCAAGATTGTAAAAAGAAGCGGGGTGTAGCCGACTATCGCCCATTTCACCGAACGGAAATTGACGGCAAGGATAATGAACACTGCTATCAGGGCGATTATAAAACCCTTTATCATGTCTGAAAGCACCTCGTCGTTCCATACAAGATTGAAATAGGCAATCCCTGCAGGCTTGAATTCAATTTGTGATGGCAAGGCACTCCTTGCCCCTGCCTTATAATCATCTACTGCCTTTATTACATCCCTCATTGCCTGCGCGTCCCATGTCTTCAGTTGCACCCATATGTTCGCCTTTTGAAAAGGGTAGTCAACGACATTGTCCAGGTCAGAGGGTTTTGCGGACATGGAGAACAGAAACAGGTATTGACCTATCGTGTCCTTTGTCTCAGGCACAACATCATATTTAGGGTCGCCGTCATGGAGGACAAGGTTTATTCTTTTGACATAATCGATAACTGAAGTCGTCTTCCCGACAACAGGGAGTTTCTCAAGATGTCTCTGAAGCCCTTCAATATACCGCATAGTCTCAGGTGTCTTTATGGCGTCTTCCTTGTCTGATATGGCCACAATATAAGCGAGCGAAGTGCCCCCAAGCGCCTGGTTCATGACCGTATCGGCAACACGGACTTCGCTGTCTTTCTTGAACCACTCGACCATGTTGTTGTTGACCACTGTTTTCGTTATCCCGATGATTGCAAGAATGAAAAACAGCAACCCTACAAAGACGGTGGTCTTTGGCTTGTGCGCGCCGAAACCTGCAAGACTCTTCAAAAACCGTGACGTCCCGCTCAATTCAACATCTTCATCTTTGGACGCCTTTTCAATATGTTTTTCCTTTACGAACATAAACATTGCGGGAATGAAGCTGAAGCTTAAAATTCTCAGGGCCAATGTGCCGAAGGCCACCACACCGCCGAAGACCTTCACAGGGATGATATTCATGAATAAAAGCACGCCGAACCCTACCGCCGTTGCAAGCGCTGTATAGCGCACAGGTCGGCTCACCGTTTTCATCGTCTCGATTATTGCCGTCTTCTTGTCTTTCTTTTCATTGTAGCGGAAGTAAAACTCATTGAAGATATGGATGCTGTCCGTTGCTATTGCCATCAGGAACACTGGGGCCATGGAACTCATAATGTGGACAGGAAACCCAAAGGCCAGTAATAGCCCCATGCTCCATACAATGCTTATCATCGCATCCATCATCAGCGCAACGGAAAGGAAGAGGTCCCTGAACATAAGATACCTGACAATGAGCATGACCATCCCTGCAATGGGCGCAAAGACCGCCATAAGCTTGAACATCTCTACCCCAAAGGTGTCCCTTGCTACAGGGTCGCCGGCAATGTAATACTTCTCATCGCCCTTTTCTTTGCCCACGATCCCTCTTATCTGGTCCGCTATCTCTTTGCCGTTTGAGCCTTTCTCAAGGGGGACATATATGGCAGTGGTCTTTCCGTCCTTCGAGATAATCTTGTCCACGAACAGCGGGTTTTCATAAAGCATATTCCGCAGATGCTTTATTTCATCAGCGCTCTTGGGGACCTCGCTCATGAGAGGGGCGACACGCAGGGCGCCTGCCTCGGCTGTTACGTTAGTGATAGTGGGGAAGCTGTTGACGTCCCGCGCTGCAACACCCTTCAGCTTCAATATTTCATCGGTTATTCTTTGTACCTTTCCGAGCGTGTCCGTGTTCAGGATGCCTTGCTCATTCTCTATTCCCACAACGATCATGTCTTCATAGAGGCTAAATGTCTTTTCCACCTCGTCGTTCCACACCCTGACGTCGGATGTCTCCGGAAGCATGCTTTTGGGATTGGTGTCCGTTCTTATCTTTGTGAACTGGGTTGCGAACGCGAGGGTAATAATTATCGTCAGCAGTACAATCAGCCTGGGGTGCTCAACTGAAAATTCAACAAGGGAAAACTTCTTCATCTTTGCCTTCCTCCGATCATGAAAACTGTCTAATGCAGAACTTAGAATATTCTAATATTTGCATATAGACGTCAAAAAAAATTATTTTCTGGAAAGTTTCTTTGCCAGCTTCTGACCCTCTTCAAATTTCTCCATCAGCACTTCTCTCATCAGTCCGCAGGCCGTGATTACTTTCGGGTTGGAAACCTTGTAAAAAATATTATTGCCCTCTCTCTTTGATGTAAGTATGCCCTTCTGCCTC
>JAGVNU010000100.1 GCA_020053105.1 Thermodesulfovibrionia bacterium | reverse complement strand
GTTGATCAGGCAGATTGAAACTTTCATATCAGTCACAACTTCGAATTTAGGAGTCGGAATAAAAACCGCCCTGGGCGTCCTTGCTCAGGGGATAATAAAAAAGGAGAATGAAAAATGAATGACGAAAGAGGATGTTCAGGGGCAGGACATGTTATTCTTGCATTTGTATTAGGCGGTCTTGTGGGCGCAGGCATTGCGTTGCTTACCGCTCCGCGTTCGGGTAAGGAGACCAGGGAGAAGATAAGGGAATTTACTGATGAAACCAAAAAAAAGGCTTCAGAATACGCGGAGCATGTAAAAGATAATTTATCATCTGCCGTAGAGCATGGCAAAGAATTTGTATCAGAGAAAAAATCATTGATCTCATCTGCCATAGATGCTGGAAAGGAAGCATACGGTAAAGAGAAAGAAAAGCACTCTAAACCTTCTTAGCAAACAGCGGTTGAGCACCTATATCGTACGGACAATGATAAATCATCCTGGCAGTCTTGTGTCAGGGCAGATGCTGATGAATGAACAATAAGTCATATGAATATATAAATGATTTTTTATTTTTCATATTAAAACCTGATGCCATCAGGGGTAGGAACTCTTTTCTCTATTGTTCAGGAATTAACATCGACCGTTTTCTCCCTATAACAAAGGGCCGGCACCGTCCGATGTCAAACCCCGCCATAAGAGGGCTTCAGCTTGTAAATCTCGGCGTCAGGGCACTGGCACTGGAGCATGGAGCAACTCCAATAACGCTTCGTGGAAATGAATGCGCCGGAAGCATCCCCTTAAAGGACAGCTGGTCCGCGGAACACCTGCTCATAAGTAATGTGCCGGCGTCTCTGCCTGATAAGATAATCAGTTATTGCGTCATAAATCTCCTGAAGAAAATTGACAAAGCCATCATGCTCGGGGCCACGCTGCCTGATAAACTGCTGCAACCGGATGAACTTCAGTTGTTTATCGAAGCCATGTGCATTAAATACGGCAGTTAATTTACTCCCTCAATAAAGTCTCCTCTTCATACCATAAAATAAGGACTCTGCAAGACACGGATCATGTAAGCTCTTAGTGTATAATAGCGTATGCCTTCTCTGTACCTGATAGACGGAAACTCGTATCTTTACCGTGCGTTTTACGCAATAAGAAACCTCTCATCTTCTGACGGCGCACCTACGAATGCCATCTTCGGTTTTACCAACATGATCATGAAAATTTTAAAAGAAAAAAATCCCGACTATTTTGCAGTTGTTTTTGACACGCCCGCCCCCACTCACAGACATGAGGCATTCAAAGAATACAAGGCCCATCGTCCCGGGATGCCCGATGAATTGAAACCACAGGTGCCCCTTATTAAGGAAATTATAGATGCGTTCAGAATCCGCTCAATTGAGAAGGCAGGATATGAGGCCGACGATATACTGGCCCACATTGCAAGAGACGCTGAAGCAGAAGGTCTTGAGGTCTACATTGTCACCAGTGATAAGGACATGTGCCAGGTAGTCAGCCCAAACATCAGGCTGTATGACACGATGAAGGAAAAGATAACAGAAGAGAAGGACGTTATCGAAAGGTTCGGCGTCAGGCCTTCCCAATTCCCTGAAATCATCGCCCTCATGGGCGATGCATCGGACAATATCCCCGGCGCACCCGGCATAGGAGAAAAAACAGCGGTGAAGCTATTAAAAGAATTTGAGACCCTGGAAAATCTCATCGCAAACAGGGACAGGATCAAAAACGCCAGGGCCAGAAATGCAGTATCTGACAACCTCGACAATATCAGGCTCAGTAAGGAATTGGCAACGGTCCATCCGGATGTGCCGGTGCATGTCCCCATCATGGAACTTGCAGTCAAAGAACCTGAATGGCCGAAGCTGCTTGAGCATTTCAGAAAATATGAGTTTAGCAGTCTGGTGAAACTCGTCCCTGCTCAAGCGGCCCCGGCTGCTGAAAAAGCCGAATTTATTATTATCCTCAACCGACAAGTGCTGGAAGAAGCCCTTGCTGATGTTAAAACACAAATCACTATTGATACCGAGACAACATCACCATCGCCGATGAATGCGGAACTTGTAGGCATCTCTCTTTCAACGCACCCGGCAAGGGCTTATTACATACCTGTCGGACACTCATACCTTGGAGTGCCTGTCCAATTATCAAAGGATTTTGTAATTGATCAGATAAAAAATATTCTTGAGGATGAGAAGATACAAAAGACCGGCCATAATATCAAGTATGATGTTATCGTCCTGAGAAATGAAGGGATACATGTAAGGGGAATTTCCTTTGACACTATGCTTGCTTCATACCTTTTGAACCCCAATAAATCGAACCATAACCTGACCGAGGCTGCAATGGAACATCTCGGGATCAAAAAACTCTCTTACAGCGACGTTGCAGGCAAAGGCGTGAAGGACTTCAGCGAGGTACCTGTCGAAGATGCGGCAGCATATTCAGGTGAAGACTCTGCAGTTACCCTGAAATTAAAAAACCATTTCGGGCCGCTCATGGAAAAAGAAGGGCTCACGGAACTTTTTCACAGCCTTGAGATGCCCTTAATCGATGTGCTCGCTGATATGGAGATGGCCGGTGTAAAGATCGATGTGCCTTTAATGGCTACCTTCTCCAATAAACTGGAGAAGGAACTTGCGAGTATCGAGCAGAGGATATATTTTATCGCAGGGGAGGAGTTCAATATCAATTCTCCCAAACAGCTCCAGGAGATCCTCTTTGAAAAACTCCGCCTGAGACCTTCAAAGAAGACAAAGACAGGATACTCGACAAACATCGACGTGCTCGAAGAGCTTGCCCTTGTACACGAGTTGCCCAGGGAGATCATCGAGTACAGGGGGTTGTCAAAACTTAAAAGCACATATGTCGATGCGCTGCCCAGGCTGGTTAACAATAAAACAGGCAGGATCCATACGTCCTTCAACCAGACGATAACAGCCACGGGACGGCTCAGCAGCTCTGACCCCAATTTGCAGAATATCCCTATCCGGGGCGAATGGGGTAAAAGGATACGGGAGGCGTTTATCGCTGAAGAAGGGCATCTGCTCCTTTCCTCTGACTACTCCCAGATCGAGCTTCGAGTCCTTGCTCACCTGAGTCAGGACGAGGGCTTTATCGAGGTGTTCAGCCATGACGGCGACATACATACAAGGACGGCCTGCGAACTCTTCGGGGTGAGGCCGGAGTCGGTAACCACAGAGATGAGGCGCAGCGCAAAGACCGTGAACTTCGGTATCGTTTACGGCATAAGCCCTTACGGACTGAGCCAACAGCTCGGCATTGCGCCGGACGAGGCCCGATCTTATATAGACACATATTTTGCGCGTCACAGCGGGATAAGAAATTATATGGACACACTCATTAAAGAAGCTGCTGAAACAGGTTATGTGTCAACCATTTATAACAGGAAACGCGCAATCCCCGAACTGAAGAGTTCAAACAGGAACATCCGCCAGCTCGGCGAAAGGCTTGCGATCAACTCCCCGGTGCAGGGCTCGGCTGCTGATATAATTAAAGTATCGATGATCAATATATGGAGGAGACTCGGCAGAGAAGGGATCAGGACCAGGATGCTCCTGCAGGTGCATGACGAGCTGCTGTTTGAAGTCCCTGAAAGGGAAAAAGATGCCGTCATGCAGTTAGTGAAAGAAGAAATGGAAAACGCAATACATCTCCGCGTTCCTCTCAAGGTTGATATTGGTATCGGAAGGAACTGGGGAGAAGCTCATTAAAGAACAGTCATTATCCGGAGGGAAATCATTCCATCAGTTTACGGCAATACTTCAGGTCTGAAAAAAAGCGATATAAGGCTGCTCGAACGGATATATAGAAGGCGCATTCCAAAAGACAAGGCCATTTCCAGTGATCTCGCGATGCTGATGGCTGAATGCTCAAACTCCATCGGCCGTCAAGTTGGGGTCCTGGCGCACAGAAGCGGCAATATCAGCCATGTGATCGTCGGCGACGCCAAAGGCATATTCATCCCTGAGCTTGATAATTTCCCGCTTGGCAGAAAGGTCCTCCGGGGTCTCAGACTTATACATACCCACCTCAATAATGAAAGGCTTAACCAGGACGATATAACCGATCTGTCCCTGCTGAGACTGGATGCCCTGATCATTATCGGCATGAGAGACGGACTGCCGGACACTGTTACGCTTGCTCACCTGCCGTCCTCTGACCGGTCAATTCCTTATGAAGTGCTCGGTCCGGTGCCCTTTCACGGAATGGACAGGGCATTTGAGGACTTCGACGTATTTATCTCTTCAATTGAGGAAGGACTGGAAACCCGGAGGGCTGGGTTCGATATTAAAGACAAGCGTGAGCGCTCCGTCCTTGTCAGCGTTTCTACCTCCCCCCGTTATGAACAGGAAGACTCTATGGAGGAGCTGAAGGAGTTGGCAAAGGCGAGCAATGTAGTAGTTGTCGACTCTGTCCTCCAGAGAGTGAAAGTGATAAATCCAAAGTATCTCCTTGGGAAAGGTAAGATACAGGAACTTGTCATTAATGCCATGAACAAGGGCGCCACACTTCTAATATTTGATCAGGACCTTAATGCCTCCCAGACAAAGGACATAAGCGATTTGACCGAATTAAAAGTCATCGACCGTTCTCAGCTCATACTAGATATATTTGCCCGGCGCGCGCACAGCAAGGACGGCAAGGTCCAGGTTGAACTCGCTCAGCTCCGCTACAGGCTTCCGAGGCTGACAGGAAAGGGGACTGCCATGTCGAGACTTATGGGCGGCATTGGCGGCAGGGGCCCAGGGGAGATGAAGCTGGAGGTGGACAGAAGACGGGTGAGAGAGAGGATAACCCTTCTCGAAAAAGAGCTCAAGTCCCTGAGCCTGGCGCGTCAGCAGAGAAAGGCACGCAGAGTCGCTATGGGGATACCGATCATCTCGATCATCGGCTATACAAATGCCGGCAAATCCACCCTCCTCAACAATTTGACAAAAAGCAGCACCTTTGTGGAAGACAAGATGTTTGCAACTCTCGATACCGCAAGCAAGAGATTGAGGTTTCCGAAAGAAAGAGACGTCATCATTACCGATACGGTGGGATTTATCCGGGACCTGCCCAAAGACCTTATGTCCGCTTTCAGGGCCACGCTTGAGGAGCTTGAAGACGCCGATCTGCTGCTGCACGTTGTGGACATATCGAACCCGCGGTTTGAACAGCAGATTCAGTCAGTGGAAAAAATACTCGCTGATTTAGACCTTTCGGAGAAGGCTGTTTTACTGGCCTTTAATAAAGAAGACCTCATAGACAGGAAAGAAGCCGAAGCGATCAGCCATAGATTTAATGCGGTATCCATATCGGCGTTACGGCCTGAAACATTTCGCCGTCTGATGAATACTATTGAGAATAAACTCTGGCCGCTCTAGCTGCCTTGGAAAAATCAAACAGATCAAACGTTTCGCGAACAGCATATTTTCAAGGAAGAACAGCCGGATGCGTAAAGACAAAATCGTTCTCTTTCACCGGCTGATGGCACCCAAAGCATTCCTGTACAAAGTCAGCATCCTTTCCATAAGGCTGCTGCGTCAGCCCCAGCCAGCGCGCAAAGCCCCATCCGCCTGTTGAGGAATACTTGCCCGAATCCTTGATCATAAATTCCGCATGGATAAAATCACCGGGAATTGTGGCAGTCGGCCATTTCTCATGCGTTTTATCTTTCCACACAATTTTTGCCAGAATACTGCCATCAGGCCAGGGATTGGTCTTACCATATCTGACCGCCTGAATTGCTGTGCCGTTCCCGAGAACCACCCTGAGCGTATTGTTGTCAGTCCGATGAGAAGGCGCGATGATATTCCAATCCCTGTAGTCGCGCGGTATTTCAATGCCGTTAGGAGCAGGCCGCACGGGAATACTAAGTGCCCAGGACGTCCCTATAGATGATAAAAGCAAAGCAAATAATAAAGCAATTTTGGTATGCATGATCTTACCTCCTGGAATAAATATTAACATCTGAATAATAATAGTCAAGGGATCTTACCCGCCTAACTTTTGAGTTCAGAAGGCAGCGCCACTTAAATATGCATTTAATCCTCAATGGAATTTGAATAAATCTTCTAACAGCCTAAAAATAAGCAATATTTTCCTTGCCATCCCCCAGTTTTGAGCGGAAATAAATAACGAATGTAATAATCTGGAAGAGAAAATACTTGACAAAGGATTATTTTCCGGTTAACTTAATTGTAATAATACAAGTAAGGAGGATAACTTAATGGCTAAGAGACCAAACAGGCAGGAACTGCTGGAGAAAATTCTGGCCTGTAGCGATAT
>JAGVNU010000075.1 GCA_020053105.1 Thermodesulfovibrionia bacterium | reverse complement strand
TCAGCAACCTTTGACCACGATAATGACTCAATAGATTATAAAATTAGTCTCGATCCCTTGTGAAAATAGTGTTGCAGTTTTCTAAATCGGGATTTGGGTGTTATACTGCTTATTGAAATAACGCAGACTATCTGGTAGTATTTTGATGGAACATGAAATGGACACCACAGAACCACTTTATGAGGAGTCAACCGAGGCACGGCAGGATTTTATTAAGGCCGATTTTCTGAGCAGGGTAATAGCCAAGACAATCGATTTTATAATCATTGTGGCACTTTATGAGATAATACCAAAGGTCGGTTTTTTTGCCGGAGTCACTTATCTTTTGATAGCAGACGGTTTATTTCAGGGCAGGAGCGCAGGTAAGAGGCTTATAGGACTCAGGGTGATAGTCCGTGACAGACCCGAAGGGACCGAGGCCTGCGAGTATAAAGGGTCCATATACAGGAACTTCCCCTTTGCCGTGGGATTTATTCTGTATGGGATATTAATGGTGATTCCGTTCATAGGATGGATCATTGCGTTTGTTATTGTAGTCGGGATTCTGCTTTTTGAGAGTCTAGTAATATTAGGGAGTGAGGAAGGGATGAGGTTGGGAGATGAACTTGCAAAAACTCGCGTTATTCAGGACAAACAAGGGGGATTAAATGTTCAATAAAATTCTTGGATGGTTTTCGAGCGACCTTGCCATAGACCTTGGCACGGCGAACACGCTCGTTTTTATGAAAGGTAAAGGAATTGTTTGCAATGAGCCTTCTGTTGTCGCTATCCAGAAGGACAAGGTCATAGCAGTCGGCCTTGAGGCACAGAAGATGCTGGGCAGGACCCCTGCAAATATAATCGCCATGCGGCCTCTTAAAGAAGGGGTCATTGCTGATTTTGACAAGACAGGAGAGATGCTCAAATATTTTATCAGGAAGGTCCATAACAGGAAGAGCTTTATTTCTCCCAGGATAGCGATTGGCGTTCCTTCAGGCATAACCCAGGTAGAGCAGAGGGCGGTAAAGGACGCGGCCCAGGCCTCCGGCGCCAGAGAGATTTATCTCATCGAGGAACCGATGGCGGCCGCAATAGGCGTCGGGCTTCCCATTGGGGAGCCGTTCGGCAATATGATCGTGGACCTCGGTGGAGGCACAACCGATGTGGCGGTAATTTCATTACATGGTGTTGTGTACAGCAAGGCAGTAAGGATGGGCGGTGATAAACTGGACGAGGACATAGTTAATCACATTAAGAGCAAGGGAAGGATACTTATCGGAGAGAGGACCGCTGAACTCATCAAGAGACAGATCGGCTCAGCCTATAAGGTCGATGATGAAAACAGGTCTGTGGAAGTAAAGGGCCGGGACCTTGTTTCAGGCATCCCTAAGGTCATCACTATATTCGAGGATGAGATCCGGGAAGCAATAAGCGAAACGATCACGGTCATAATTAATGCCATCAAGGTCGCCCTTGAAAATACCCCTCCTGAGCTTGCCTCCGATATAGTGGACAGGGGGATAGTGCTTGCAGGCGGCGGGGCGCTGTTAAGGGGGCTGGACGCCCTGATAAGGCATGAAACCGGCCTGCCTGTAATCGTTGCGGAAGAGCCCCTGCTGGCGGTTGTCAAGGGTGTCGGTCAGGTGCTGGATGAACTGGATATTCTAAGAAGAGTCGCCTTATGATAAATATCAGTGGATTTTAAAAAAAAAATAATCTTCTTCGCTGTCTCTGTGCTCCTTATTTTTGGTCTGCTCACCTATCAGAGTACCCGTGGTGAAAAAGGGGTCGCCGATTTCCCCATCTATCCATTGAAAGTCCTTGAGCAGGGCGCCTCTTCCATTATTGATTTTTTCAGGAGCTATATCCCTTTTTTGGGAAAAGGGGAGAGGGACATCCGCCTGCGGCTGGCAGAATGCGAAGGGGAGCGGACTAAATATAAAGAAGCCGCTTATGAAAACGAGAGGCTCCACGCCATTCTTCAGCTGAAATCTGAAAGGGCCGAATACATTGCCGCTGCCGGGGTATTTGCAAGGGACCCCTCCAACTGGTTCCAGATTATGTGGATTGACAAGGGGCTTGAAAACGGCATAGCCAAAAATATGGTGGCGGTCACGCCGCTCGGGCCAGTGGGGAAGATCCAGCGGGTGTTGAAAGAGCGGGCCGCAATTATCCAGATAACGGATGTCAATTCTTCTGTGGCTGTCAGGCTTCAGACATCGAGACTTGAAGGCATCCTGGAAGGACGGGGAGATAACAGGTGCTATCTGAAATATATAGCAAAGGACGTTGAGGTCGCTCCAGGGGAGAATGTAATAACTTCAGGCCTGGACGGGATATATCCCGAAGGCCTTTTAGTCGGTTATGTTTCTGATGTCGACAGGGAGGGCGGCGAGATTTTCCAGTTGATCGTTGTTGCGCCTTCACAGGACCTCAACAAGGTTGAAGATGTGGTGATACTCAGGAAGTGAACATGTTTTTACTATATATATTCTTTGCGTACGTTACACTGGCTTTACAGGCGATTTTCTTTAAGGGGACCAAACCTGATTTTGTGCTTGTGCTCGTATGCTTCTATTCTTTTAAATACGGGCAGGCGAGGGGGATTACATACGGGGCGCTGGCCGGCCTGCTTATGGATACCGCGAGCGGGTTTATCATCGGTCCCAATATCATAAGCAAGGCGCTGTCAGGCTTCCTTGTCGCAAAACTCAGGGAAAATATATTTCAATGGAACATCACCGTCAATACCGTCGTAATAACAATATTATCGATTATGGATGTTTTTGTCGTATACATATGTTTTGGAACTTTCTCTAAGATGTCTTTCAGCAACAGGCCGTGGGGTGTCTCTATAGTGGGCATTATATATACAATCATTTCCGCCTGGATATTATATCGGTTTTTTTACAGGGAGAAAGACGCGGGTTTTTTCAGTCGATAAAATAAGTTTCAGCCATGAATAAAAAAATTACCGTTGCTTTTTACATTGTCATCTCCGTATTCGGCATTTTTCTGCTGAGACTCTGGTATCTCCAGATAATCAAGGGAGATGAATACAAAAAGATTGATGAGAGAAACAGGATAAGGGTCATAGATATCCCTGCGCCGAGGGGCATAGTTTATGACAGGAACAATAACGCCCTTGTGAAGAATGTGTTGTCCTATGACATATCAATGGTCAGGGAAGACCTGCCTGCGGACACCGGGACGCTGGCCGAGCTGGGCGGGCTTATAGGACTTCCAGCTGAGCATATCCTGAAACTTGCAAAGGCCTCGGCAAGTCCCTATGAAACGATCAAACTCAGACGCAATGTATTGTTTGAGGAGGTGGCCAGGATAGAGGCCAGGAAGACCGATTTCCCGGGGCTGCTGGTGGAGGTGACGAGCGCCAGGGGGTATCTCTACGGACAGGCAGCAAGTCACCTGATGGGTTATCTGAGCAATCCTACCCCGAAACAATTGGGCCTGCCTGAATTCAGCAATGTGCCGAGACAGGCCTTTATAGGACAGTCAGGCATCGAAAAGAGCTATGACAGTGTATTGAGGGGAGTTGCGGGCAAAAAGATAGTAGAGGTCGACGCCCTCGGCAACATAATAAAATTTGTCAGGATACAGAAGCCCCTGAGGGGAGAAGATATAAGGCTCTCCATAGACATCAATGCCCAGATGGAGGCTGAAAAAAGTCTTGAAGGGCAGGCCGGCGCTGTTGTGGCGCTTAAGGCTGATACCGGAGAAGTCCTGGCAATGGCAAGCGCCCCGTCATTTGATCCCAATCTTTTTGTAGCAGGCATAGAGCGCGGCGAGTGGAGGGCGCTTATTAATGATCCGGCCAAACCACTGATGAACAGGGCCATACAGAACCAGTATCCGCCCGGTTCGACTTTTAAAACAATTACCCTTCTTTCCGCGCTTGAAAGCGGGCTGGTGACGGAGGGAACTTCGGTCTATTGCGGCGGCTCCACATATTTCGGGAGGACGTTCAGGTGCTGGAAGGCCGGGGGCCATGGGAACGTAAATACGCACAGGGCGATTGTTGAATCATGCGACGTCTACTTTTATGACATCGGGAAAAGGATAAACATAGATACGATCGCCAAGTATGCTTTTGCCTTTGGCCTCGGCAGGCCGACCGGGATAGCGCTTGACGGAGAGGCCTCTGGAAACCTGCCATCCACACAGTGGAAGCTTAAGGCAAAGAAAGAGAAATGGTATCAGGGCGAGACCCTCAGTGTCGCGATCGGACAGGGGTATCTGACCGTCACCCCGATACAGATGGCGATGCTGACAGCGGGTCTTGTCAACGGCGGCAGAATATATAAACCTCACCTGCTGGCAGGTGAACCCCCGGAACTTGAAAGAACAGTTGACGTTGACCAGGGCAATCTGGATTTTATAAAAAGGGCCATGCTCGGTGTCGTATATGAAGGCGGAGGAACGGGCGGCAGGGCACGCTCCAACATTGTGAGCATCGGGGGAAAGACGGGCACTGCACAGGTCATAGCAGGGGCGATCAGGGGGAAACAGCTTACGGCCCGAACTCAGGACCATGCGTGGTTTATTTCATATGCCCCTCAGCACAACTCACAGATAGCCGCTGCTGTCTTTGTCGAACACGGCGGCCACGGGGGCAGTACGGCCGCGCCGATAGCAAAGCGGGTGATTGAGGCATATTTCAATCCCCCGAAACCGGAAAGCGAAGAAGAGAAACAGGAAGCAGCAAGCGCGGAGACACAGGCCCCTGACGTGCAGAAGCCGGAGGAGCAGAAGCAGGGTGAACAGCAGCCGGGTGAGCAAATTCAACCGGCAGAAGCACAGGATAATCAGCCGGTTGAAGGTGATTAGGATTCGGATGTAGGGGCACGACGTGCCGTGCCCGGATGACAAAATTAATAATATGATAGACCGAAGGTTATTAAAAGGTTTTGACTGGAGTTTCCTGGCGGCAGTAATTGCCCTGTCCCTGATAGGTGTAATGACTATCTACAGCGCCACCAGGCCCCTCCTGGATACCCAGCAGTCATCTTTTTATGTGAGACAGTTAAACTGGATAATGCTGAGTCTCGTTGTCTTTTTTCTGGCAGTGAGTTTTGACTACATGTGGTTTATAAGGTCGTCATACCTTTTATATGTAATCGGGGTCCTTCTGTTAATAATTGTTCTCGTGGCAGGAAGAAAGGGGATGGGCGCGCAGAGGTGGATCGATCTCGGGTTCCTGTCATTTCAGCCCTCGGAATTCTTCAAGATTTTTTTTGTACTGACTCTATCACGTTACCTTTCACAGATGAGAAGCGGAGAGGGCCTCGGGCTTAAAGAATTATCGAAAATGCTTGCTGTTTTTTTTATCTTGCCGGCCGTCCTTATCCTGAAACAGCCTGATCTTGGGACGATGCTTATGGTCCTTTTCATCTTTGCGTCGATGGTTTTGACATACGGGATCAGGAAAAAGATCCTTATGACGGTCCTTGTAATAGGGCTCATTGCCCTGCCTTTTGCCGGCAAAATTCTTTGGGGGGGATTAAAGGATTACCAGAAGAACAGGATCATAGCGTTTATCGACCCCCAGGCGGACCCGCAGGGCATAGGTTATCATATAACCCAGTCAAAGGTCTCCATAGGGGCAGGCGGTTTTCTGGGCAAGGGATACACAAAGGGGACCCAGGGCCCCTACAGGTTTCTGCCG
>JAGVNU010000122.1 GCA_020053105.1 Thermodesulfovibrionia bacterium | reverse complement strand
TTTTAAAAACAACCAACGACCACTTAATAAATTCCATTTTTGCTTATCCATTAAAGACTTATCTTCGACTTGCTACTATTTTTGGGGGAACTTCTGAATAATATGTTCCCGGGAAAAACTGAATTTTATTCAATTATCCCCCCTCCAATAACCATATCGTCACAGTAAAAAACCGCACTCTGCCCAGGGGCGGGGGCCCATTGAGGCGCATCAAACTCAACTATCACCGCATCGTTTCTCTCCTGCCTGATCGTTGCCGGGACCCCTTTCATTGTTGAACGTATCTTTACATCGGCCCTTAGAGAAGCTGATACGGCCCCGATGGATATCCAGTTCAATTCCCGTACAGTGAGACTTTTTCTCGTGGCGTCCTCCCTTGAGCCGACTATTATCGTGTTGTTATCACGGTCTATACCTGCAACATAATATGGCTTTAACGATGATATGCCAAGGCCCCTTCGCTGCCCTATTGTATAAAATATTATGCCGTTATGTTTGCCGACGACTTTACCGTTCATGTCGATAACATGGCCGGGGCGTAATGCCTCAGGTGCGAAATTTTTTACAAAATCAGCATACTTGTTATCTCCGACAAAACATATTTCCTGGCTTTCAGGCCGCAGTGCGGTTACCAGTCCGAGGTCCTTCGCAATCCCGCGGGTCTGTTCCTTTGTCATTTCACCAAGCGGGAAAAGGGTCTTTGACAGCTCCTCCTGCCTCATGACGTATAAAAAATAAGACTGGTCTTTCTTTGAATCAATCACTTTTTTCAGGAGATATCTGTAATTGTCTTTGTTCTGTTCTATCCGCGCATAATGACCTGTGGCCACTGCGTCCGCCCCAAGCTCCCCGGCCTTTTTCAGAAGGAAATCAAACTTTATATACTTATTGCACAATATGCAGGGATTTGGAGTGGTCCCTTTTATGTACGATCCACAAAATTCTTCAATCACATGATGGTAAAAGGCGTCCCGAACATCAATGGTGTAGTGTTCTATCCCTAGGTTATGGGCCACCGATTTTGCAAGCTCGATGGTTTCTATGGAACAGCAGACGTTGGAAGCTTTCAGGTCCCTTTTGTCCCAAAGCTCGAAGCTGAGTCCTGTAACTTCATGTCCTTTTTTTTTGAGCAGGTATGCGGCAACAGACGAATCGACCCCGCCGCTCATGGCAACAAGAACTTTCATGGCATCTTATTGTATCACAGAAGGAGGAGGCGCCATTGCCAACAAGCCGCTTTGATAAGGTAATATAGGAAATTGACAGGCAGTCCCGGAAAAATATACAGTGAATAATCGATAAGGCATATGAAGAAAAACAAATCCGTATCTGAAAAGGTCAAAAGACTTTCCTTCCCTGAAGATGAGAAGAAACACAGCTGGCTCGGGCTTCTCCTTGAGGGTTATTACATAGTGGATAAAGGAATATCAAGGGCAATTGATTCAGAACAGAAAAAAGGAAGAAAGCCGGCCTGTTTCAAGGGATGCTCTCATTGCTGCAGTACCCACAAGGACATTCCCATTTATCCATTAGAGATGGCAGGGGTTTCATGGTATGCAGCAGAAAAACTGAAAGGCCCGGGCAGGGAGACCCTGAAAAATCAGCTCGCTATTTTCAGGAAAAATGACACATGCCCTTTTCTGGTTGAAGGGGCATGCGCTGTCCATCCCATGCGCCCTATGGCCTGCAGGCAGTTTAATGTATTCGGCAGTCCGTGCGGAGAAGGGGAGGACCCTTATTATTCACGACGTGAAGACGTTATGGAGCCGGTCAAAAAGCATGTTGATCAGGCGTTTTTCGTTATGCTGCCTTTTTACGGGGTTGACAGGGGACCGGAACGGATTAAAATTATAGAAACCGGTGATTTTCACAGATTGGTCAAAGAACTCCATGCATGTAACTGGAAAGAACTTGCGGAAAGGATGGAAAGACTCGACAGGAAAAAACCAGACACGTGTTGATTAGAGGAGCTAAAGGAATGATATTAAAAGCCGAGAAGATAAGTACCGGATTACAGAGGGCCATTTCCATCATGCCCCCTGCTCCCAAACCAAAATAAAGAAATAGGACAACAACCTGATATGCGGGAGAATGATATGAAAAAAAACAGCAAGAACACGACGAAAGAAGCATCTCAAGACCTCAACGCACTGTACCGTGACATTGTGGATTCCACTAACACGCTTATATGGCGCACCGATGCAGAGGGGCGGTTTACATTTCTTAATCCGGCCTGGGGAAAAAACTACGGATACAAAGTTGACGATATGCTCGGCAGGCCTTTTTCGGATTTCCAGGTCCAGGAGGCTGAGGAACATTATATCAACGCATTCAGAAACTGCCTTATCGGCGAGTCGATCATCGGACACGAGACCACTTATTTTTCAAAGAGCGGGGATGAAGTCGATCTTGCAATCAACATGATCCCTTTGCATGACAGTGACGGCTCTGTTATCGGGACTCAGGGTACCGCCTTTGATATCACCGAGCGTAAACGCGCTGATGAATTGCTTCAATATATCAGCGCCAAAGATGAACTTACCGGATTATATAACCTTCATACATTCATGAGCATGACCGAGCAGCAGATAAAAACCGCGAACCGGGAAAAGAAACAGATGCTGATCATTTACACCGGGGTGGACGGCATGCAGATCATAAATGATGATCATGGCAGAGAGGCAGGAGACAAGGTTCTGATCGATACAGCCAATATTCTCAGAAAGACCTTCCGTGAAGCAGACATCCTGGCCCGGACAGGCGGCGATGAATTTGTCATCTCGACACTGCTTTCATCCAAAGACCATGACAAACTTATTATGACTCGCCTAAAAGAAAATCTTGATAAATATAATGCCGATAAAAGCGGCTCTCTTAAATTATCGCTGAGTTTCGGCACTTCATTTTACAATCCTGATAAGCCTCTTACCATTGAAGAAGTGCTGTCAAGGGCAGATGAAAAAATGCACGAGCACAAGGAAGGCAAGAAAAGATAATTTTTCATTATAGCGGCGGGGTCACCCCGCCCCTACCCCTTAAATTTACTCAATACCAGCACCGCATTGACGCCCCCGAAGCCGAAGGAATTTGAGATCGCAGTGTTTATATCTCTGGATATCAGGGAAGTCGCGAAATTAAGTCCGAATTCCGGGTCCGGGTTTTCAAGATTGATTGAAGGTGGTATGATTCCCTTTTTTATGGAGAGCGCCGTAATCGCAGCTTCTACTGCCCCCGCCGCACCGAGCATATGGCCCAGCATCGATTTACAGGAACTGACATGAACATCCACTGTCCGCGCGCCGAATACCTGTTCAATGGCCCTGGCCTCTGCAGCATCTCCAAGCAGTGTTGAGGTCCCATGCGCATTTATGTAATCTACTTGTTCGCAGGGGATATTTGCGTCTTTCAGCGCCTTACTTATTGCAAAGGCCTCTCCTCCGCTCTCAGGCTTAGTTTGATGGAAGGCGTCCGAAGAAGTCCCGTATCCTGCCAGCTCAGCATAAATGACCGCGTCTCTCATTAATGCATGGCCACGTTCTTCAAGGACAAGAACGCATGCGCCCTCTGCAACAATAAATCCGTCCCTGTCCCTGTCAAAGGGCCTGCTTGCCTTGTCAGGTTCATTGTTTCTCTTTGACAGAGCTCCTGATGCTCCATAACCGCCGACAGCCAGCCTGCAGACTGGGGCTTCAGCCCCGCCTGCGAGTGCGATATTGATATCGCCGTGCTGTATCATTCTGAAGGCCTCTCCGATTGCATTGGTCCCTGAAGCGCATGCTGTTGATACCCCGAGCGCAGGGCCCTTGATGCCTAATCTCATTGCAATATATGCGGATGCCATATTTATAGTGCTTGCAGACATCAGGTACGGAGAAAAAGGCTTCCCCTTCAGGAGGTGCCTCTCCAGCGCCTTCTCCATGCTTGTGATCCCGCCTCTGCTCGACCCGATGACGACACCTGTAGGGCCATTTTCAGACGCCCCATCTGTAAATCCCGCGTCTTTGCATGCCATCAACGCAGCCGCTGCCGCATAATGAATAAAGGGGTCCAGTCTCAATATGTCTTTTGCCGGGGAAAAAACTTCGGGAGCAAAATCCTTAAGTTCTCCGGCGATCCTGGTGGGTAATGCCGCTGCATCGAACCTCGTTATCCGTCCTATGCCGGAACGCTGCCTGATTATATTGTCCCACGTTGAGTTAATATCATTGCCCAGGGGTGTAACCGCGCCAATGCCTGTAATGACCACTTTTCTCATTGTGCAGTTATATTAACACAGGCCCCTGAGTCGGATCATAGGTCAGAGGCCCGGGGGAATAGTCATTATTAGTTGTCAGTAATCCGGTCCAATCGATAATTTATAGAAAATTTTGTTTTTAGCGGTTATTATACTTACATGTCACGTGCCGATGATGCCATATCATTTTTTAAAAAAGGTTACAACTGAACCCAGTCGCTCCTTGCAGCTTATGGAACTGAGCTGGGGTTAGACCATGATGCCGCGCTGAAAATAGGAAACGCCTTTGGCGGGGGGATGGGCCGGACAGGCGAAGCATGCGGTACGGTGACAGGGGCGCTGATGATAATAGGGCTAAAACATGGGGCAGCTGGTGTAAACGACGCTGCTTCAAAGATGAAAACCTATGAGCTTGCAAAAAAGTTTATACATCAATTTAAAGAGTTGAACCATACCATGACCTGCAGGGACCTTATTGGTTTTGATATCGGCTCAAAAGAAAAACTTACCGCCGATGATTGGGACATAATATCACGAACATGTCCTAAATATATTGCTGATGCTGCCGGGATACTGGAGACAATAGGTTGAAAAAGCTTACACACATCGACAGAGCAGGCAAGGCAACAATGGTTGATGTAGGTGATAAGTCGTTGACGCAGAGAGAGGCCGTGGCAGTCGGTTCTGTTTATATGAAAAATGAAACGCTCGGCCTGATTACCTCTAACCATATTGCAAAAGGCAATGTGTTTGAAACAGCGAGGCTTGCCGGAATAATGGCAGCCAAAAGTACGTGCAGCCTCATCCCTCTGTGCCATCAGCTTAATCTCACATCCGTTGCCGTTGATTTCAGGGCCGACAGGAAGAACAGCAAAGTCGATATAGAAGCAAAGGCCAAATGCATGGGACAGACCGGCGTGGAAATGGAGGCCCTGACAGCAGTCTCGGTAGCCGCCCTTACAATCTATGATATGTGCAAGGCCGTGGACAAAGGTATGATTATCTCCGACATTAAGCTCATGGAAAAACGCGGGGGCAAGAGCGGGGAGTGGAAACGCGAAAGGTCGGGCTGATTTAGAAAGCATGTAAGGGCATATTGCAATACGCCCCTACTTCATTTATACCTTTTCACTTCAAACCTGTAGAGTTCAATGTCCTCTCCCAGATAAATCCCGGCCTTCATGGACGCTATGCTGATCTGTTCGTCAACTGAGTCCACCCCTTCCAGGTCTGGAAGAAGGAGGCCTTTGCGCTCTCCGCTTTTTACTATGACCCCATATTTTTTCGGGTCCAGATCATTTTTACTTTTGACTTTTTCCGGCGCTGTAAGGACATCAACTGAATATTCAAGAGCGCCGAGTTCTGATTTACTGACCGGGGGGAACCTCGGGTCCTCTGTTGCGGCGCTTATGGCATTCTGGATAATTTCGGCAGCAACATTTTCTGTAGTAGACTGAAAGGTCCCGATACAGCCCCTTAACCCGCCTTTCTTTTTAATCGATACAAACACACCTGCCTTTGCGTTCATTTCAGGGACAGGGGCATCAGGCGGGCCTATTATATTCCTGTTTCGAATATATTGTTCGATAGTGTCTTTTGCAAGCTTTACGAGAGGATGCATAATATAAAATCGGGCGGGATCACCCCGCCCCTACTCTATTTCTTCCTTGTGAGCACGTAATCGGCAATTGTAAGGAGCGAGGTTTTTTCCATAGAGTCTCCGAAGATACCGAGTTCTGCCTTGGCTTCATTGATAATAGAGCCGGCCTTCTCGTACGATTTTTCAATGGAGCCGTGTTTATTGAACATATCCTGTACATCGGCGAGGTCAGTCTCTGTTATGGTATCTGCCTTGATTATTTCTTTTATCCTTACAGTTTCCCTGTCATCAGCGTCTCTCAGCAAATTAATAAGGGGCAAAGTAATCTTGCCCTCTTCCAGGTCTTTGCCGAGGGTTTTTCCAAAGGCCTTTTCTTCGGCCATGTAATCAAGTATATCATCTGACATCTGAAAGGCAAACCCGAACTTAAGGCCGAAGGAAGCGAGTGCGTCTTCCTGCTTCTGCGTGGCATTTCCAAGGACCGCCCCCCCTTTGCAGGCCGCGGACATGAGAATGGCTGTTTTGCCCTGTATTATTTTCATGTAATCGTCTTCAGTCATATCGGGATTGCCCTGCTTGCTGAGCTGTACCAGCTCCCCTTCACTCATCTTTGCCGTTGCCGTACAGAGTGCGTCCATTATCTTCTGCCTCTCCAGCAGGTTTGCCAGCCTCAACGCATTGGCGTAAAGAAAATCCCCCACAAGGACCACCACCTGATTGCCCCATATTGAGTGGGCAGACGGTTTGCCCCGTCTGAGATTGGCGCCGTCAACCACGTCATCATGGATCAATGAAGCGGAGTGGATAAATTCAACACTGCTTGCAAGGGTGCTGACCCGGTCTCCCCTGGCCCCTAAGAGGCGGGAACTGAGTATGGCGAGAAAGGGACGAATCCGCTTTCCACCCGCTGAGGAGATGTGCTTGCCGACCACGGTAATTGCCGGGGCCACTGTTGCAAGTATTTCGGACATCCTGTCTTCAGCAGCTTTGAGGTCTTCTTTGTAATATTCCCAGATTTTATCGATTGTCATTTGTTCCATATTGAATTTTTTATGCCTTCATCATTATTGAATCCAGGTCCGCCCCGGGCTCGTTCAGCTTATGCAAATCTTCAGGCCTGAATACGCCTTTTTCAGTAATTATACCAGTTACATATTTTGCAGGCGTTACATCAAAGGCGATATTTCTCACCTTCACGCCTTCAGGGGCTATATGGCATCCGAATATATGGGTGACTTCTTCAGGCCCCCTTTCCTCGATCGGGATAAGGTCCCCGTTCGGTATCGAAAAATCAATGCTGCTCAGAGGCGCGGCAACATAAAACGGGACACCGTTTTCCTTGCATAACACAGCAAGCGAATACGTCCCGATCTTGTTTGCGACATCCCCGTTTAAGACTGTCCTGTCAGTGCCGACAATAGCGAGATTGATTTCTCCCTTCCGCAAAATAGCCCCCGCGGTATTGTCCGTGATAAGAGTTACGGGAATATTGTCCTGCATAAGCTCCCATGATGTAAGCCGGCAGCCCTGGAGCACGGGTCTTGTCTCGTCGGCATATACCTGAATTTTTTTCCCCTGCTCAACCGCAACCCTCATCGGTCCTGTTGCCGTTCCATATCCTCCTGTCGCAAGCGAGCCTGCGTTACAATGAGTAATAATAGTATCGCCGTCTTTTATGAATTGAGCGCCCCATTTGCCGATGGTCTTGTTGATCTCAATGTCCTGCTCCAGCACCCTGTCTGCCTCTTCTGTCAGGAAGACCTTTAGCGCATCAACCGGTTCATCTTTTCTTTCTGCCAGCAGTTTCCTTGTCCTGTCAACCGCCCACTGAATGTTTACCGCTGTGGGCCTTGTTTCCAGCAGCGTCTGAAACACGGGTTCCAGTCCTTTCATAAAATCAGAGAAATTAGCCGCCTTGATTTCCTTTGCCCCTATGGCGATGCCCATGGAAGCGGCTATGCCTATTGCCGGTGCACCGCGTATCCAGAGTTTTTTTATACCTTCCGCGACTACATGATAATCTTTGCAATCCACATAAACAACTTCCCTCGGCAGTCTGGTCTGATCAAGCATCCTGACCACCCCGTCAACCAATTCTATCGTCTTGACCATTTTTTCTCCTCACGTTTAAATATTGAATTTGGGAAGCACTGTCATAACTAACAGTGCCGCCGTAAGCATAATTAAGACGACTACCGTCCCCCACGATATGTAATTATACCCTTTCGGGTTTTTATATTTCCCCATGATTCTTTCATTGTTAACAAGCAATAAGGCAAAGACGAGGACAAAGGGAAGCAATATTCCGTTCAGCAGGGACGACATTACCATTAATATAACAAGCGGCGCATTCGGTATCAGCACCAGAAGGGCTGATATGGCTATCAAAGCCGTATAAATCCACATGAACTGCGGGGCATCTTTGAAGGTCTTATTTACGCCTGCCTCCCATCCCAAGGCTTCACAGATGTAGTACGCCGTTGCAAGCGGGACGACGATGGCCCCCAGTATGGATGCGTTAGCGAGACAAACGGCAAAAAGGGTAGACGCGTATTGTCCTGCAAAAGGCGCAAGGGATATAGCCGCCTCTTTTGCCTCGTTTATTCTTATCCCGTGCGGGTGCAGGGTTGTTGCGCAGGTGACTATTATAAAAAAAGAGATGACATCCGTCAAAATGCACCCTATAATAACATCGAGTTTTGAGACATTGTAGTTTTCTTTTTTGATCCCTTTCTCCGCAATCGATGACTGCAGGTAAAACTGCATCCACGGCGTTATGGTTGTCCCGATTATTGCAATGGTAAGCATGATAAATTCAGATTCGAGTTTTACCTTTGGAACAAGGGTGCCTTGCAAAACCTCGCCCCATTCAGGCTCGGACATAAAACCTGAAATCACATAGCCGACATAAAGCATGGAGGCTATAAGCAGGGCTATTTCAACAATTCTATAGCTGCCTCTCGTGACCAGCAGCCATATCATAAATGCGCCGAAAGGCACCATCACATATTTGCTCAGACCGAATATCTCCATGCTCGCTGCCCAGCCTGCAAAATTGGCAATCGTTGTCCCGAAGTTGGCAACCAGCAGGACTATCATCATAAAGAAGGTTGTCTTTACCCCGTAATTTTCCCTGATAAGATCAGAGAGTCCTTTGCCGGTCACAACACCCATCCTCGCCACCATTTCCTGTATTACTATCAGGGCAACGGTTGTAGGAATCAACGTCCATAAAAGCATATAGCCGTAACGCGCCCCTGCAACCGAGTACGTGGTGATCCCTCCGGCGTCATTGTCAATGGAAGCGGTTATGATTCCCGGCCCGATTATGGAAAGGAAGACAAGGAGTCTTCTCCAGCGGCTCATACGCTTCGCCTCTTTTTCCTGGATGATTGAGGGAGGAGGATATCTACAATGTCATCGATAGTCACTATGCCGAGCATGTCCCCTTTTTCATCAATGACGGGGATGGCAAGCAGGTTATACTTGGACATGGTTTCAGCGACAACCCGCTGGTTCGTGTCAGGGGAAACGGTTTTCAACTTTGTCTCCATAATCTCAGACAGAGGCATGTTGGGGGAGTGAAGTATCATGTCCTTAAGAGTGGTAAACCCGGTGAGCTTCTCATTTTCAACGATATATATGTAAGAAACAGATTCAACCTCGTGGGCGTCCACCCTGAATCTTTCTATAGCGTCATGAATTGTCAGTTCCGGCGGGTATGCTATAAATTCATTGGTCATGAGTCCGCCGGCCTCATCTTCTTCATGTGCAAGCAGCTCCTGGATATCCTGGGCATCTTCATCTTCAATTGAATCCAGCAGCTCCTTTGCCTTGCCTTTTTCAAGATCAGCTATCAGATCAGCGGCCTCATCAGGCTCCATTCTCTCAACAACTTCAGAGGCATAGTCTTTATCAATATCCTGGATAATCGTCTTCTGTAAATCAGGGGAAAGCTCCGGAAGAGCCTCAGCTGCGACATTCGGGTCTAATCCTTTAAAAAAAGCTATACCCTGTTCCTGGGTCACATTGCTGATAATGTCCGCGATATCAGCCGGATGGAGTTCGGAAATCATCTGGCGGGGGATAGTCAGAGACAGTTTTGAAAGCCTCGGCTCCAATGGCTGTATAAAGCTCCACCGGATTATGTTCCGGGGTAATGTCTTTCCCACCAGCTCGTAAAATTTTTCACTTCTCCTCTCAATGCCGAGACGCCTCAGTATGCCCCTTAACCCGACATCAACCCCGCCGACACAGGCATGGTTTTTGTGGCCTTCCAGTTGTACGTCATTTACCCTCACGACTTTTGCGCCGTCAGCGTCGACGATCTGCTTGTCAAATATGTCCCGGACTATCAGCAGGATTTCATCGGAAGGCTCATAGGGTTCGACCCTTGGTGAATATACTTTGGAAGATATTATGCGCTTGTTGAAGATACCTACGTTTTCCCACTCAAGGCAATAGCGTTTCTTTTTTTCCTCTAAGATTATGGCCGACACCCGTGGGAGAGGGTCGCCTTTAATGACAACGAAGTCTTTTACTTTCCCCAGTTCATCCCCTTTCGGATCAAGGACAGGCATTTTTAGCAATTCACTGACAAACAGCTCGCCGAAAAGGGGCATGAGGACCTCCAGCCTGATTTTATAAAAAATTAAATTTTACATCTTAACCTTGAAGTATACCTAAGGAACGGAATTTTCGGCAACCTTTGCCGTCTCTTTTTTCTCCTGTATTTTTTTTATTATCAGGTTGGTCACAATACCGTTAAATATCCCGGTTATTAGTCCCGCCCCGAGAATAAAAGGGCTGACAATAAATATGGCCTCAATCTGGCGGACAAACAGGAAGTAAGCAAGAAACAACTGGGCAATGTTATGTGTCAGGGCCCCGAAGATGCTCAAACTTACAGGGCTGAGAAGCCTTCTGAAAATGACCTTAAGCGCCCACATAACCAGGGTGCTCATGACCCCGCCGCCCAGGCTCATGACAAAGGCCGGGCCGAGAAATGTGCCTGCCAGCAGGCTCCTGATAACGACCCTTGTGAGTGTAACAATCATCCCCGCCCTCAGTCCGTACATGTAGAGAGTGGTAAGGGTGATAATATTGGCCAGGCCCAGCCGTAGCCATGGCACAGGTGTAGGGATCATGGACTCGATGCTGTGCAGTCCGACGGCGTAGGCGGACAGAAGCGCTATGTGAATTGTTTCGGAGCTGACTTTTTGGTTGTCGCCGAGAGGTATATTGTTATTTGTTTTTTTCATTTGGTCTTAAGTATAAAACCGGAGATCGGAAAATGAAATAACAAAATTAAACCGAAGGGAAGGGGAAAACAATATTTCACTCAGCCACTTTATACTCTTTCTTCAAAACTTCTATATAGCCTTTTATATTCTTTGTAAGCAGGACCTTTTTATCAGAGGTTACCAATATCGCGTCAAGCCCTTTTGACTCCAGCAGCTTCATCCCCTTTTCAGCCCCGAGAATCAATATGGCTGTATCAATACCGTCGGCCATATAACCTTCATGGGCGATGACTGAGACACTTATCAATCCGGAGTCTGACGGATATCCTGTTGCAGGGTCGATGATATGGTGGTAGCGTTTGCCGTCCTTAATGAAAAAACGCTGATAATCACCGGCAGTTGATATGGCGCTGTCCTTTAAGTGGACGCTTGCAAAGATGTCCTCCCACGGTTTTTCTGAATTGGCATTTTCCGGTCTGGGGTCCTGGATACCGACCTTCCATGCATTCCCGGTTGTGCTTAATCCATATCCCCTGATATCGCCTGCAATGGCAACAAGCGCTGCCTTAATACCTTTGGCTTTGAGCGCCTCAACCGCCTTGTCGGCTGCATAACCTTTTGCGATACCTCCGAGGTCAAGCTCCATTCCAGCATCCTCAAGATATATCGCGGGAGATTCATTGATCACTTTTATTTTCCTGTAATCAACAATCTTCAGTGCGTTCTTTATCGCATCACCGGTCGGAAGCGTCGGACTTGCAGGACGCCCTGAAAACTTCCAGAGTTTCAGAACAGGTGCAATCGTTGGATCAAATGCGCCGTCTGTGTCAACGGAAATGCCGATTGTTTTTTCCATAAGGTCAAGCGTTTCTTTACTGACACGCACAGGCGCTGATCCAGTGGACTTACTGACAGCGCTGATCTCGCTGTCGGGTGAGAAGTTGTTGAGATATTTATCAAGCTTTCCGATTTCCGCGTAACCTGCATCGATAGCTGTCCTGGCATTTTCTTTTGAGGAACTGACTACAGTGATTGTGCAGTAAGTGTCCATCAGCACCCGGCTCTCTTTGTACATCTGGTCCTGCTTTGTGCAGCTATTCATAAAGAGAGCAGGGATGAATATGATCAGCAGATTGAGAATCGGTAATAGTATTATTTTCTTAACTTCTGACTTCTGACTTCTGACTTCTGACTTATTATTCATATTCCAGCCTCTCTTAAACCAAGTTTCTCCCGAAGGAATTTACCTGTGAATGACTTCGGATCTGCCGCGACTTCCTCCGGGGTCCCCGAGGCCACTATTGTGCCGCCGGCTTCCCCGCTTTCCGGTCCCAGATCAATAATATAGTCCGCGCTCTTTATTACATCAAGATTATGCTCGATAACAAGGACGCTGTTGCCGGCATCAACAAGTTCATTCAGGACTTCAAGCAGTTTCTGAATATCAACAAAGTGCAGGCCTGTTGTCGGCTCATCCAGGATATATAGCGTATTGCCGGTGGCCTTCCTGCTCAGCTCTTTTGAGAGCTTGACCCTCTGCGCCTCACCTCCTGACAGTGTTGTTGCGGACTGTCCGAGCTGTATATAGCCGAGTCCCACCTTCTCAAGGGTAAAGAGTTTGCGCTTTAAGGAAGGGATGGCATCAAAGAATTCAAGCGCCTGGGACACGGTCATCCCGAGGACGTCCGAGATGTTTTTATCTTTGTATCTTATCTCAAGTGTTTCCCTGTTGTACCGGCTGCCTTTGCATACTTCGCACTGCACATAGACATCAGGGAGAAAATGCATTGATACCTTGATCAGTCCGTCACCCTTGCAGGTCTCGCACCTGCCCCCTGCAATGTTAAAACTGAACCTCCCTGGTTTGTATCCCCTGACCCTTGAGTCGGGGAGCTGTGAAAAGAGGTCCCTGATGAATGTATAAATGCCGGTATATGTTGCCGGATTGGAGCGCGGCGTCCTCCCAAGCGGAGACTGGTCTATGTCGATGACCTTATCTATCTTTTCTATTCCACGTATGCCTTCATGTCTGCCCAGAAGTTCTTTTGAGGAGTAAAGCTTCCTTGAAAGGGCCTTATATAATATTTCAATTATCAGGGTGCTTTTCCCTGATCCCGAAACCCCGGTAACGCAAGTTAAGACACCGAGGGGGACATTGACGTCAATATTTTTGAGATTATATTCTCTTGCCCCCTTTATTGTAATGAAGCCACGGGGGACTCTCCTGTCATGAGAAACAGGGATAGTAAGGCGGCCGCTCAGATAAGGGCCGGTCACAGATTTACTATCATCCATTATCTGCTGCAAACTGCCCTCTGATACGATATGCCCCCCGTGAACTCCGGCCCCCGGTCCCATGTCAATTATATAGTCGGCCCTCTTCATGGTATCTTCGTCGTGTTCAACCACGATCACGGTATTGCCCATTTCTTTTAATGTGCAGAGACTGTCAAGAAGCCTCCCGCAGTCTCTTGGATGAAGACCTATAGTTGGCTCATCAAATATATATAGCACCCCTGTCAGTGATGACCCGATCTGCGTGGCAAGCCGGATTCTCTGCGCCTCTCCGCTTGAGAGTGTCACTGCAGGTCTGTTTAAGGTCAGATAGCCAAGGCCGACATTATTAAGAAAATACAGCCGTTCCTTTGTCTCTTTTAACACTTTTGAGGCTATTGTCTGCTCGGTCCTGGTGAGTGTCAGATGTTCCAGGAATGCAGAGACTTCACTGATCGGCATTGATGACAGTTCGCCTATATTCAGCCCGCCGATCCGAACAGCAAGCGCCTCTCTTCTCAGCCTTAAGCCATTGCAGCCCGGACAATTAACAAGATTGCGGGTATTTTCATCTTCTTCGTCCGCATTATGAAATCCCAGGCCATTACATTTCGGGCATGCCCCAAAGGCGCTGTTGAAGGAGAAAAACCTGGGACTGATCTCAGGATAATTTACGCCGCAGTTCGGGCAAGCGAGTTTGGTGCTGAAGAAAAGGTCCCTCCCTTCATCAATGATGTTTATAATTACAACATCTGAAAAACTCAATGCATGCGTAATGGCCCTTGAAATATGTTTCTCAATGCCCGGTTTGATTATCAGTCTGTCAATAACAACATCTATGTTATGCATCTTATACCGGCTTAATTCCACATCCTTTGTAATATCAACCATTTCTCCGTCTATCCTTGCACGGATAATTCCCTTTTTCCTTGCTTCATACAGCTCTTTTTTGTATAACCCTTTTCTCCCTATGACAATTGGAGAAAGCACCTGGATGCGTGTCTTTGGCGGGAATGTCGTAATTGAATCGATTATCTGCTGGACCCTTTGGGTCGCGATGGGACTGCCGCATTTATAACACAACTGGTTCCCGATCCTCGTATACGCAACCCTGAGATAATCATATATTTCAGTTATAGTGCCGACAGTGGAGCGCAGGCTCCTCGCTGTAGTTTTTTGCTCGATGGCGATGGAAGGCGAAAGTCCTTCAATGGAATCCACGTCAGGCTTCTGCAGCTGCTCAAGAAACTGTCTTGCGTAGGCGGAAAGGCTTTCCACATAGCGCCTCTGCCCCTCCGCATAAATGGTATCAAATGCCAGGGACGACTTGCCCGAGCCGGAAGGGCCGGTGATGACGACAAGACTGTCGCGGGGTATTTTCACATCTATATTTTTAAGATTGTGGACCCTCGCGCCTTTGATGACTATTTTATCAAGCATAAAAATGACCGTATCCGCAAGAAATTTTACTATACCTTATCAAAGATATATGATTCAAACAAATGAGGGTTTCGGTTCAACTGCTCATGATGTTTCAGGGCATAATTTAAATGGGACCATATACAGTCCTCTAAATACTCCCTGGAGTGATGGCTGGATACCTGGGTATCCATTAGTTTTGCCATAGACTCAGAATATAAAAGGGCTGGCCCTCCAGCCCTTTTATATTGCCTATACTTGGTCCCCTTTGCGCTGAACCAAGCTAACCAACCATGTTTTACGGAATCATTATCAGAATGTATTGCTCTCCCGGGGAGCACAATCCCCCGCACATTCACGCCTATTATCAGAAGTACATGGCTATCATTGATATCCATTCATGTGATATAAAAGAAGGGAAGCTGCCGCCGAGGCAAACAAAACTTGTTTTGGCCTGGGTTGTAATTCACAAGGAAGAGCTTTTGGCTGACTGGGAACTGACCTCAAAGGGTGAACTTCCATTTGCTATCGAACCCTTGAGGTAGAGGAGGACAAACATGTACGTACCCGTAAAGAGCGTGAAGCCATTAGATGGATATAAGCTGCAAATAAAATTTAAAAACGGGGAAGAAAAGATATTCGATCTTTCCCCATATCTGACCCTCGGCAAATTCTCTGAACTAAAAGATATATCTCTGTTCAACTCCGTTACAGTCAAATTTGACAGCATAGAGTGGGCAAATCATTTAGATATTGACCCGGAGTTCTTGTATGAACATAGCGTTACGCTGAGGAAGCCCATTGCAAAGCGCTCAAGCGG
>JAGVNU010000105.1 GCA_020053105.1 Thermodesulfovibrionia bacterium | reverse complement strand
GTTGCTGAAGTGGGTGAAGCAAAGGCAAAGGCAAGACAGGCGGACCACGGCCTCTCAGACCTGAAGCAATCTGTTGGGGTAGAGGTCGAGGATGCATATCTGAACCTCCTGACAATTTCGGCAGTCATAGACAGATTACAGGCAGAATCGGAATACGCGGCGGACAATTACAATTCCGTTACAAAGCAGTTCCAGTACGGCCTCGCAAACAGCATTGATGTCATTGACGCAAACACCCTGCTCCTTACCTCTGAAAGGGAGCTTGCCAATGCCAGATATGATTATGAACTGGCGATACTAAAATTAAAGCGTGCAACAGGAACGCTTTTAAAGACCGTCGCAGGGGCGAGGTGACGACCGTACAGTCTCAGGCTCGGCCCTTACTGCTATTGATAATACAGGGAGCTGTCAAATGCGAATAAAAGTTTTTTTGATTAATTGCGGTTTACTGTTTTCAGTCTTCTGCCTGCTGTTGATGCCGTCATGCTCAAAGGGAAAGCCAGGGAAGCCCGTGAAAAACATTGCCGCACCGGTAACGGTTGCCCCTGTTACCAGGGAAACCGTTCCCGTACAGATGTCCGCCATCGGGAATGTCGAAGCTTATTCCACTGTCTCAATAAAAGCGCGTGTAAGCGGCGAGCTGATGCGTGTATATTTCAGTGAAGGCCAGTTCGTAGACAAGGGAGACCTCCTCTTTTCCATAGACCCCCAGCACTATAAAACAGCCCTTGATACAGCGCAGGCCAACCTGGCAAAGGACACGGCGCTGTCCAGAAAGGCCGACAATGATGTCGTCCGTTACTCTGGCCTGTTTCAGGAACAGCTTGTAAGCAGGGACGATTATGAAAAGACCCTCGCTAACGCGCAGGCGCTCAATGCATCATTGGAGGCTGACAGGGCAGCGGTCGAAAACGCCAGGCTTCAGCTGAACTACTGTTCTATTTTCTCCCCTGTCTCCGGACGCACCGGGAGCCTTCTGGCTGACCGGGGCAATATAATAAAGGCCGATGACACACCTATGGTGGTCATTAACCAGATGCAGCCTGTATATGTTGCCTTCTCTGTCCCTGAAAAGAATCTTCCCGAGATAAAAAAATATATGGCCTCCGGAAAGCTCAGGGTCGAGGCGCGTATATCAAATGAAAACGACCCGCTGGCCGAGGGGACGCTTACTTTTATTGACAACGAGGTAAATTCAGCAACCGGGACGATCAGGCTTAAGGCCACTTTCGCCAATAAAGAGAAGGTCCTGTGGCCGGGACAGTTTGTTAACGTTATCCTGGTCCTCGCCGAACAAGCTGATGTTATAGTTGTGCCTTCACAGGCAGTGCAGACCGGACAGCAGAGGCAGTTCGTCTTCGTGATAAAGGGTGATTCAGCGGAACTCCGTCCGGTCAGGACCGGTATCACATACAAAGACATTACAGTCATCGAACAGGGATTGGGACCTGAAGAACAGGTTGTAACCGACGGACAGATGCGCCTGATGCCGGGGGCGAAGGTGCAGATAAAAGCAGGGGCCGGGGACCCGGGACCAGGGGTCAGTAAATAAAAAAACTCACCTCCTATCCCCGTGTAAGTTGACGGATCACGGTATTGAAGAAAAATGAACATTTCAGAACTTTTCATAAAACGTCCTATCATGACAAGTCTGGTCATGATAGCGGTCATGATCTTCGGGGTATTTGCCTACCGGATACTCCCGGTCAACGACCTTCCGAACATTGATTTTCCGACCATACAGGTAACGTCCAACCTGCCGGGGGCCAACCCGGAGACAATGGCAAGCGCTGTAGCAACCCCGCTGGAGCGGCAGTTCTCCACTATTGCGGGACTCGACTCGATGACCTCTACGAATGGACAGGGGATCTCGATCATAACGCTGAAGTTTCTTCTCGACCGGGACATCGATGCTGCAGCGCAGGACGTCCAGGCCTCTATTTCAAAAGCGGCACGCCAGCTTCCCCAGGACATGCCGAGTCCGCCTTCGTATCAAAAGGTAAACCCCGCGGACCAGCCGGTCCTGTATCTCGCACTGAGCTCTTCCACACTCACACTCTCGGAAGTAAACGAGTTCGCAGACACGATCATCGCCCCGCGCATCTCAATGATCAGCGGCGTGGCGCAGGTGCAGGTTTACGGCTCCCAGAAATATGCTGTCAGGGTCCAGCTCGACCCTCAGGCGCTTGCGGCGCGAAAGATCGGCATTGATGAGGTCTCGTCGGCGTTGACGAAGTGGAACGTCAACCTCCCGACCGGCGATCTGCAGGGAGACCGCAAGGCCTTTACGATACAGGCAAACGGCCAGCTGTACAATGCCGGGATGTTCAGACCGCTCATCGTGGCCTATCGTGACGGCTCGCCTGTCCGCCTGCGCGACATCGGCACAGTCATGGACAGTGTTGAGAATGACAAGATAGCTGCGTGGTATAACGCCGAAGGCAGGTCTGTGCGCGCCATCGTCCTTGCGATCCAGCGCCAGCCCGGGACAAACACCATCGAAGTAGTCGACAGCATCAAGGCGCAGATCCCTCTGTTCCGCAGTCAATTGCCGGGGGCCGTTGACCTGAATACTCTTTTTGACAGAACGGAATCAATACGGGAATCGGTGGCTGACGTAAAGTTCACCCTTGTGCTTACTATCGGCCTCGTTGTCATGGTCATTTTCCTGTTTCTGCGCAACCTGTCCGCAACACTTATTCCGAGTCTCGCACTGCCGCTGTCAATCATAGGAACGTTCGCAGCGATGTATGGCCTTGGCTTTTCAGTCAATAACATAACCATGATGGCGCTGACCCTGTCGGTGGGTTTTGTGGTCGACGATGCCATCGTCATGCTCGAAAATATCGTCCGCCACATGGAGCATGGAGAGAAACCGATGGACGCTTCCCTAAAGGGTTCCAGGGAAATCGGCTTCACTATCCTTTCCATGACCATTTCGTTGGTCGCGGTTTTTATTCCGGTTGTTTTCATGGCCGGCATGCTCGGACGCATGCTCCACGAATTCGCCGTAACGATTACAGTGGCGATCCTCATCTCCGGAGTTGTCTCCCTGACCCTGACGCCGATGCTCTGCAGCAGGTTCATGAGGCCGCATGAAGAACAGCGCCACGGAAATATCTATAATGTAATGGAGCGTTTTTTTGACAGGATGAGAAACCTCTATGAGCGTTCACTCAGACAGGTGCTTCGTTACCGCCGCACAACAATGGCAGTTACATTTATTTTGACAGTTGCCACAGTCTGGCTTTTTACCCGGATGCCGACAGGTCTTTTCCCCTCAGATGATATAGGCGGAATTTTTGCAATCACCGAAGGCGCCCAGGGGGTTTCCTTTGAAGAGATGAAGCGCCACCAGCAGCAGCTTGCAGCGATAGTATTAAAGGAACCGGAGGTGCAGGCCTTCATGTCTTCGGTTGGGGCCGGTGGATCACGGGTGGGATCAAACAACGGTTTCATGTTCATTAAACTCAAACCCCGCAGGGATCGTGTGCTGAACGCAGACCAGATCATCGCCAAGATCAGGCCGAAGGTCATGGGGGTCCCCGGCGTCATGATGTTCATGCAAAACCCTCCTCCTATCCGTCTTGAAACAACCCTTTCAAAGGCCCAGTACCAGTTTGTTCTCCAGAGCCCGGACACGAATGAGCTTTACCGGAACGCCTCGGCCTTAGAGACAAAGCTCAGGGGGATGCAGATGATACAGGACGTGACCAGCGACCTCCAGATTAAAAACCCGCAGGTCAACATGGACATTGACCGGGACCGTGCAGCAGCCCTGGGCGTGACGGCGCAGCAGATCGAAGACGCGCTTTATTCAGCCTACGGCGCGCGTCAGGTCTCGACCATATACTCCCCCACAAACCAGTACCGTGTCATTATGGAGCTGCTGCCGGAATACCAGATGGACCCTGAGTCTTTAGGATTACTCTATGTACGCTCCAGCAGCGGTCAGCTGGTGCCGCTTTCCTCTCTGGCGACACTCAGGAAAGGCCTGGGGCCTCTTTCGGTCAACCACCTCGGTCAGATCACGGCTGTTACTCTTTCATTTAATCTCAAGCCTGATGTCCCTCTTGGTGATGCCGTAGCTGCTGTTGAAAAAGAGGCGAAGTCCCTGCCCGCGTCCATTACCAGCGGCTTCATGGGGACCGCCCAGGTCTACCAGGCTTCAACCAAGGGGCTGGCTGTCCTTCTCATTCTTGCCATTGTCGTTATATATATCGTGCTTGGCATCCTCTACGAAAGTTACATACATCCGCTGACCATTCTGTCAGGTCTTCCGGCTGCGGGCTTCGGGGCGCTCATAACCCTGCTGCTATTCGGGAAGGACCTGAATTTGTATTCGTTCGTCGGGATCATTATGCTTGTCGGAATTGTAAAGAAAAACGCTATTATGATGATAGACTTTGCCCTTGAGGCAGAACGTCACGGTAACAAGAGCCCCCTTGACGCGATTTTCGAAGGGGCCATCGTCCGTTTCCGGCCTATCATGATGACAACTATGGCAGCTCTTACGGGAACACTTCCGATAGCAATAGGGATCGGCGCAAGCGGAGATTCACGCCGGTCTCTCGGCCTTGCAGTCGTCGGCGGACTGGTCGTTTCCCAGCTCCTTACGCTATACATCACACCTGTAGTTTATTACTATATGGACAGGTTCCAGGAAAGGACCCTTAGAATATTTTCAGGACGGAAAAAGGTCGTGAACGCAGAATAGAAACCCAGGGGAAACGAGGACAGAAGAGTGAAGGCATTTATTCCGGTCATATTCATACTATTACTGCTCATTCCATTTATGGCGGACGCAGAAGATATTATTAAACAGGGGGAAGTGCTCGGCATAGAAAGGTGCATTGAGATCGCGTTAAAGAGACACCCAGGCATCACTTCAGCTGAACATGCCGTCAATGTAAACAGGAGCAGGGTCGGAGAAGCAAAAGCGGACTACTATCCGCAGATAGACGGGGCATCCGGCTACAGCCGGATTTCTCCTGCTTCGGATACAGACAACTCCCTTTCATCGGGCGCCGCAAATTCGCATGATCAGTATACTGGCAGCGTCACACTCAAACAGAACATATATGACTTCGGTAAAACAGCGGAGCAGGTACAGGTGCGAAACCTGGACCTTGACTCATCACGCTCGGACCTCAGGAACGTGTCCGGACAGACGGTCCTGAATGTCAGGAATGCGTATTACGGGGTATTAAAAGCAGTGAGGGACTCCGACGTCGCGGAAGAAGCTGTAAAACAGTTCCAGCAGCATCTGGAACAGGCAAAAGGTTTTTATGAGGTCGGCACAAAACCGAAGTTCGATGTTACAAAGGCAGATGTTGACCTGAGTAATTCCAGGCTGGCCCTTATTAAAGCAAAGAACGCCCTGCGGCTTGCAATTGCGACACTTAACAATGCCCTGGGGGTCCCTGATGCACCTGAATATACTCTTGAGGACAATCTTTCTGCAGAGGCATACGGGATAACCTTCGAAGAGGCAATCGGGAGGGCATATGAGAACAGGCCTGACCTTGAGTCCGCTATTTTTAAGAAGCAGGCAGCGGAACGCTCTGTCATACTTGCCGAGAAGGGACATTATCCTAAGCTAAACGGAAACGCGTCATATAACTGGACAGGAGAGGATTTACCTCTTAATGAAGGATGGAACGCCGGAGTGAGCTTGTCCATCCCCATATTCACAGGCTTCCTGACAACGCACCAGGTGGAAGGGTCAAAGGCGACCCTTAAGGTCCAGAGCGCGAATGAAGAGCTGCTGAGGCAGAGCGTGTTTCTTGAAGTCCAGCAGGCCTGGCTCAAGCTCACAGAGGCCGGGGAGAGCATCCCTGCTGCCGAACTCATTGTGAGGCAGGCGGAGGAAAACCTTGAGCTGGCAAACGGCAGGTATTCGGCAGGCGTGGGAAACCCGGTTGAAGTTACAGATGCACAGGTCAGTCTTAGCAGCGCAAAGACTTCATACATACAGGCGCTCTATGATTATAAAATCGCGCATGCAAGCCTTGAGAAGGCGATGGGGGTAAGATGAAAAAGATATTAATCGGCATTTTGATCGCTGCCGTACTGGGCACAGCAGCGTTCTTCTCATTCGGGAATAAAGACGACGAAATCAAATACAGGATGGAAAAGGCCGTCAGGGGGGACATCGTTGCAACAGTCACCGCAACAGGCACAGTCAATGCCGTGACAACCGTACTCGTGGGAACACAGGTTTCCGGCACCATTAAAAATATCCATGTTGATTTTAATTCTCCTGTTAAAAAAGGCCAGGTGATCGCCCTGATAGATCCGGCAACCTTCGATGCGCAGGTGGCGCAGGCAAGGGCCAATCTCCTTTCAGCACAAGCGAACCTGGAGAAATCAGAGACTGCCCTTATAGACGCAAAGCGGACTATGGACAGGAACAGGGAATTACTTTTAAAAAATCTTATCGCCAGAAGCGACCTTGATACAGCGGAAACGAATTATGGGACTGCGAAGGCGCAGGTGGGAGTTTCAAAAGCCGAGATCGCGCAAAGAGAGGCAGCGTTTAAGATTGCTGAGACAAACCTTGGATACACGAAGATACTTTCCCCGGTCGACGGAGTCGTGATATCGAGGAATGTGGATATCGGGCAGACCGTTGCCGCGAGCTTTCAGACACCCACACTCTTCACTATTGCCCAGGACCTGACGAAGATGCAGATTAATACAAGCGTGGATGAAGCGGACATAGGAAATATAAGCGTCGGACAGGATGTCGAATTTAACGTTGACGCATATCCTGATGTTATTTTTAGAGGGACGGTAGAACAGGCGCGGAATTCTCCCATAATAGTGCAGAATGTTGTCACATATGATGTGGTCATCAAGGTGGACAATTCTGAACTCAAACTCAAACCGGGCATGACCGCAAATGTCTCCATAGTCCTGCAGAGTAAAAAAGACGTTCTCATGGTCCCCAATGCGTCACTACGGTTCAGTCCTGCAGCTAAAGACAAGGGCCGGATGCAGGGGCAGCAGAAGGAAAAGGGACCCGGCGTCTGGGTGCTTGAGAACGATAAAGCCAAACGCATATCTGTAAAAACAGGGATCAGCGACGGCAATTATACTGAACTAGTATCCGGCGGCATAAGTGAGGGACAGGAGTTAATAGTAGAGTCTCTCGTGAAACAAAAAAATAACGCCAGCGCTCCACGTCCAAGGTTCTGATATGCCGCTTATTGAAGCACAGGGGATACAGAAAGTTTACAGGACAGGCGACATAGACCTCTGCGCGTTGTGCGATGTTTCCCTGTCTATTGATAAGGGCGAATTCGTGGCAATTATGGGTCAGTCGGGTTCGGGTAAATCAACCTTCATGAATATCATCGGATGTCTTGATAAACCGACAGGCGGCAAGTATATTCTGGAAGGCATTGACGTGGGAGGTCTCGACAGGGACGAGCTTGCAGCTATAAGGAACAGAAAAATAGGTTTTGTCTTCCAGTGCTTCAACCTGCTTTCAAGGACCACCGCGCTCGAAAATGTTGAACTGCCGATGCTCTATAACGGCCTGTCCTCAAAAGAGAGAATGCAGAATGCACTGACCGCTCTGAAGAGCGTGGGACTTGAGGGAAGAGAAGGGCATCATCCCAACCAGCTTTCCGGGGGCCAGCAGCAGCGGGTCGCCATAGCAAGGGCGCTGGTGAATAACGCCCCGATCATCCTTGCCGATGAACCCACAGGCAACCTTGATACAAAGACGAGCGCCGAGATCATGG
>JAGVNU010000033.1 GCA_020053105.1 Thermodesulfovibrionia bacterium | reverse complement strand
GCGCATTTAAAATTTCAGGCATTTTATCTTCAAATTCAACATCAACAACTGCGCCGATGACCTGTGCAACTTTACCTTCATTCATGATCTATGTCCTCCGTTAATTTAAATCAAATATCTAAAAAGCTGTCAGCTGGTAGCTGTCAGCTATGACTATCCTTTAAGCGCCTCAACACCGCCTACGATGTCCATTAACTCACCTGTGATGGACGCCTGTCTTGCCTTGTTGAACTGAAGTGTGAGTTTGCCTACCATTTCATTACAGCTCTTTGTAGCATTTTCCATAGCAGACATCCTCGCAGCCTCTTCAGCTGCAGAGCTTTCAAGGAGCGCCCTGTAAATCTGTATATCCACATTCCTCGGGATCAATCTGTCAAAGATTGCCTCCATGGAAGGTTCATAAATAAAATCAGCAGCAGATTCAGGGGCAGACCCTTCCTTCCCGTCTTCTATGGGTGCCAGGGGAAGAAGCTTTGCGACGGTAACTGTCTGAGTCGCCATTGATTTAAATGCATTATATACGACAGTCACTTCATCAATTGTCTCGTTTATATAATTTTCCTTGATGTCGTTGGAGATTTCCTGGGCATTTGTAAAACTTACGTTCCCTGAAATCCCTGTCCGCGCATTCCGCACAGTGACCCCTCTTCTTTTGAAGTAATCTCTTGCTTTTTTGCCGACGGTGCTTATGCTGACTTCAAATCCTTCTTTTTTGCAACTGTCAATATAATTTTGCGCTGCCTTAAGGATATTTGTATTAAAGGCCCCGCAAAGCCCCCTGTCAGAAGTAATTACCACTACCTCGACTGTCTTCCTCTGCCTGAATGCAAGCAATGGATGCGATTCCCTGTCAGCGCCTTTGGCAAGGCTCATCAGGACGTCACGCATCTTGTCTGCGTAAGGCCTCAGGTCCAGCATCCGGTTCTGCACCTTTCTCAGCTTTGAGGCAGAGACCATTTTCATGGCCTTTGTTATCTTCTGAGTATTATGTACGGCCTTGATTCTTGTCTTTATTTCTCTTAACGTAGCCATTTATTCCTCTGACGTAGGGGCAACCCCCTAGATTAAGCTTGAAATCCTTTCTTGAATTCTTCTATTGCCTTGGCCAGTCTAGCTTTAAGGTTGTCATCGATTGCCTTTTTCTCCGCTAGTTCCGAACGAATATCGTCCTTTGTTCCACGCATGAACTTCAGGAATTCCTCTTCAAATTTCTTAATGGCTTCAACCGGTATGTCATCGAGGTATCCCTGTGTACCGGCAAATAGAACAATTACCTGGTCCTGCATTGTCATCGGGACATACTGGCCCTGCTTCAGGAGCTCAACCATTCTCTTACCACGCTCTATCTGTTGCAGCGTTGCTTTATCAAGGTCAGAACCAAACTGGGCGAATGCCGCCATTTCCCTGAACTGAGCAAGATCAAGCCTGAGTGTTCCGGCAACCTGCTTCATTGCCTTTGTCTGCGCAGCGCCGCCGACCCGGCTGACCGAGAGACCGACGTTAACTGCGGGTCTTACACCGGCATAGAAAAGTTCCGGCTCAAGGTATATCTGCCCGTCCGTAATTGAGATAACGTTTGTCGGAATGTAACCCGACACATCACCAGCCTGTGTCTCAATAATCGGGAGCGCTGTAAGTGAGCCGCCTCCGAGTTTATCGGAAAGTTTTGCCGCCCTTTCAAGGAGCCTTGAATGGAGATAGAAAACGTCTCCGGGGAACGCCTCACGTCCTGGAGGACGTCTGAGCAAGAGCGAAAGCTGTCTGTATGCAGTGGCCTGTTTACTCAGATCATCATATACTATCAGCGCGTGTCTGCCGCTGTCCCTGAAATATTCACCCATTGTACATCCTGTATAGGGAGCAATGTACTGAAGCGGCGCCGGCTCACTCGCTGTTGCTGAAACTATAATTGTATGCTCCAATGCGCCTTGTTCTTCGAGCTTTTTGGCAACACGAACAACGTTGGAACGCTTCTGCCCGATAGCAACATATATACATATAACGTCGCCGCCTTTCTGATTAATAATTGCGTCGACACCTATCGCAGTTTTACCGACCTGACGGTCACCGATGATAAGCTCTCTCTGCCCTCTTCCAACCGGGATCATCGCGTCTACCGCTTTCAGTCCCGTCTGCAGAGGCTGACGAACAGGCTGCCTGTCAATGATACCGGGGGCCACGACATCGACGATCCTGCTTTCCTTCGAATTGATCGGGCCCTTGCCGTCAATAGGCTGACCGATAGCGTTGACCACTCTTCCAAGCAGCGCTTCACCGACAGGCACCGACATGATCTTCCCTGTGCGTTTTACTATGTCGCCTTCTTTGATAAGGGTATCTTCGCCAAAGAGGACCGCACCGACGGAATCCGTCTCAAGGTTAAGGGCCATCCCGTACACCTCATTGGGAAATTCCAGAAGCTCGGAGGCCATGCACTTATCAAGGCCGTATATCTTTGCGATACCGTCACCGACCTTGACCACTGTTCCGATTTCACTTACGTCAACACGTTTTTCAAAATCGGTAATCTGTTTTTTTATCAGATCACTTATTTCTTGCGCTTTAAGTTCTGTAACATCCATCAAATCACCCCCGAAATAT
>JAGVNU010000067.1 GCA_020053105.1 Thermodesulfovibrionia bacterium | reverse complement strand
GTGATCCCGTGTCTCGATGCAACGGCAAAGAACTGGGAAAGATGATCGAAAACTGCGTCCCTGTCGAAAAAACGGCAATTTATAAACAGACACTAATTATAACGGCAGGTATTCCGAGGCAGAGGAAAGTTTCAACTGGATACTTGAGAAAAATAAAGGCAAAGATCATGAAGGCGCAAAGCTGCTGATGCACAAGGCAAAGGCACGGCTTGGAATCCTGAAGGTCTATCAGAATAATTTTAAAGAAGCAAAAAGATTGTTCAGCGAGCTGAAAAAAGAGAGTCCCGACTGGCGTGACCGAACCTACGCTTCACACTGGATTCAGAGGCTTTCAAGGTATTCTTCCGACAAACTTGCGATGCTGAATTGCGGGACGCAGGCGCTTGCTTATCTGCTTGAAAAGGACGGCAGGAATGCTGAAGCCCGGAAAGTCATTGAGATGCTTCCTGAGAGCCTGCAAGGGCACAGCTTATATGACCTGTCAACAATTGCATCTCAATACGGGTATAACTTGGAAGCGGTTAAACTTTCAGTCTCTGACCTTAGTAAATTACCCTTACCATCGATCATGCATGTAAATGCAAAGAATCCAGGAGACAACGGCCATTACTGGATACTGGAGAAAGTTGCAGACGGCGCTGTTGAACTGTTTGATCCGCAGGCTGGACGGAGATTCCAACAGAGCGTTGATGAATTCTCAAAGGAATGGAGCGGGAATGCCCTCGCCTTCTTCAATGATAAGATGGATACTCCCGGAACAAGACTGACTGAAAATGAAACGCAGAAGGTTTACGGAGGCTGCTGCGGGGTAAGAAGGCCGGAAACAGATTTGGGAAGACCATGTCAGTCTAAAGGAGAGCCCGCATGGTCAGTGAATGTTGTCAATATGAATCTTTATGTAAATGATACGCCCCTTTGGTACGGCAATCCGATAGGGCCTTCAGTTGAGATCTCCCTCAGTTACAATTCTCAATCAGCCATAGCCAATAACGAGCCGTTCGGAAATAAGTGGCAGTTTAACTATGCAAGTTATCTGGTTGTAGACACAGGCGGGCAGGTGACGATATTTATGCCTGATGGAAGGCGTGACATATACTCCCCGGATGGATCGGGCGGATATGTCAGACCATATCAGATGTTTAATACACTTACGAAGATAGCTGAAAACCATTTTGAACTCAGATCCCCTAATGACACAGTTTATGTTTATAACATCCCTCCCGGCACAACGTCACTTCAACCATTTCTTATAGAAATACGTAATGCCCACGGACAGAAACTTTCTTTTAAGTATAATGCCAATGTTCAACTAACAACGATAACCGATGCATTGGGTAAGGTGACTACGTTGACTTACAATGCTGACGGACTTGTTACGCAGGTTGCTGATCCGTTTGGCAGGTCAGCATTATTTGAGTATAATGCTGAGCGTAACCTTACAAAGATAACCGATATGGGCGGCTACTGGTCAAGATTAACGTATGACAGCGATGTCTATCTTACAAGCATAGAAAATGCGAAAGGCAAATGGGATTTTTATATCGAGCCTGCTGATGGTGATCCCGGGCCTATATTTCCGTCCCCTGGTGGTTCTATGTGGGAGAATTACAGGATTACCATTACAAATCCTTTAGACGAAAAAGAAGAATATTTTTATTCCGGTTCATTGTTCCATGCATGGTATATAAGTCCGGGCGACTATATGCCATGGGGCCAGAGCATAAGTAATTATGATGACAGCGTTCAGAAGACCAAATATTTCTTTTCAGAGACATCTGCCGGGAGAGGGAATATCGTACGGACTGTCTATCCGGGTGGCGAATACGTCATGAACAGCTATGACTCAAATGGCAACAAGGCAGGCGTTGTGGATTCACACGGCCACAAAATCAGTTATACGTATAACAATCTGGGGCGTATTACATCAATCACAGACGCTAAAAATATTACAACTGAAATGACTTATGCTCCAAATGGCGTTGACCTGCTTGAGATCAATAACGGACTTGGTATTGTTGCAATGACATACAATAACGCTCATGATATTAAATCCATTACCGACCGCCTCGGCACGATAACCGAATTTACTTATAACGGTTACGGTCAGGTGCTTACTCATACCGATGCAAAAGGGGCTGCCCTTGAGACAGTTACTGCATATTCTTATTATGGTCCAGCGGATGCTGCAAAATATCTTCTCAAAGAAGTAAAAAGAGATGGTCAAACTCTGGGGAGCTTTACCTATGATGCGATCGGCAGGGTAAAAACCGGCGTTGATGCCACAGGGCTTGCATTGACGTATGATTATAATGACCTGAATAACATCACAAAGATCACTTATCCGGACGGCAAATTTACAAGCTCCGAATACTCAAGCTGCTGTCCTTATTTGCTGGACAGTATGACTGACAGGTCAGGTAGAAATATCAGGTACAAATACGATGCCTTGAAACGGCTTGTTGAAACGGTCAACCCTGAGGGCGGGTCTATCAGGAGTGAATATGATGCAGACGGTAATCTTATTAAATTTATTGACTCTAACAGTAATGCAACCACCTTTATGTATGATCAGGGCAGCCGTCTCATCAAAAAAACATATGCCGATGGAAAACATGTTTCCTTTAAATATGACAAAGCAGGACTTCTTTCCTCGGTTATCAATGCAAGAGGTATAACGATCAGCTATGTTTATGATGAAAACCATAACATAAAAAGAACAGTTTACTCTGACAGCATCACGGGAGTTATTTATCAGTATGACGATTATAATCGTGTTACACAGAGAATTGACGGCATCGGCGCTTATCAATTTACTTATGATGCCAATTCACAGCTTAAGACAGTTGACGGGCCCTGGGATAACGACACGCTCACCTATCATTATGATGCCCTCGGCAGGAGAACAAGTTTGACCCCTCAGAACGGGCGGGCAGTTTCTTATACATATGACAACTTAAACAGGCTGACAGGCATTCAGACCGGTTCAAATACTTACTCCTATTCATATATCAATGCAAACCCGCTGGTCCAAAGCCTGACGCGGCCTAATGCAAGCATAACAACTTATCAATATGATGCATTGAACAGGTTGACGGAGATATCCAACAAGAATTCATCATCAGCGATCATCAATAAATATGTTTATGGATATGACCCGCTGAAGGACGTCCGTTCAAGCGAGACTGTAACAAACGGCAATCCGATCACGTCATTTCAGAATGAATTAATCACCTACAATTACAATAAGGTCAACCAGCTTTTAAGCTCTACAAATCCGGCTAAGGTTTTTACTTATGACGATGACGGAAACATGACTCAGGGTTATACGCCGGAGGGACATATTTTTACGGCGGCTTACGATGCTGAGAACCGGCTCAAATCCATTGAATATACAGACGGCGGCGGAGTAGTTCACAAAACCGAATATCTTTACAGCGCCGACAATTTCCTTGCAGAGATGAAGAAATATGAAGACGGTTTACTTGTAAAAACTAAACGTTATGTCCGGGATGGATTTCTGCCGCTGCAAGATCGCAATGCAGGCAATAATATTGTCAGGGAATATGTATGGGGACAGAACATGGGCGGCGGTATCGGCGGACTTCTCAATATCACACAAGGCGGAGAGGATTATTCCTATCTCTATGACGGCAAAGGTAATGTAACGGCGTTGATTGATTCTTTCCAAACCATATCTGCAACTTACACATACGATACCTTCGGCAACCTCATGGCTAAGACCGGCACATTAGATCAGCCGTATCAATTCTCCACAAAACCTTATGATGAAAAAACAGGACTCTCCTACTATGGCTACCGTTTTTATTCACCTACGATTGGAAGATGGATAAACAGAGATCCTCTTGGTGAAAAAGGGGGGATTAATTTGTATGGATTTGTTGGGAACAATCCCGTGAATTGGGTTGATTCTATGGGGTTACAAATACTTCCGGCGGAGCAAGTGTCTATAGGTTTATTACCTAAAGATAAAGGGAAAAATAATCCATCCATGCTACAGGAGTGGAAGTTGACATTTCCACCATATAGGCCTCCCAAAGATGACTGTGTTACAAATCCAAATCAACTTAAGTGTAAAGTGAAATGGTTTATGGAAGGATGGAAGAAGGGATCAGAAGAAGCTAATAAACTTTGGCAAAAAAAACGACAGGAGCTTTTGAATCAAACAATACAGAAACCGAAAATATTTAGCGATAAGACCATTGAAAGGGATCATAGTAATAGTGCTAATGAAATATCTCAACGGGCACAAGTTATCGATGAAACCTTAGACCGATGGGAAGCTATCATGAAGGCACTTGATGCGTTGGATCCTTCAGAAGAAGGGGACAACTATTGACCAATATAACTAAAACCGCCGTGTGCGGGTCGGATAAAAAAATGATTATTGGAATTGAAGGTTTGAGTGTAATTAGTGTCTGTTTATAAATTGCCGTTTTTTCGACAGGGACGCAGTTTTCGATCATCTTTCCCAGTTCTTTGCCGTTGCATCGAGACACGGGATCAC
>JAGVNU010000055.1 GCA_020053105.1 Thermodesulfovibrionia bacterium | reverse complement strand
CACCTGATCGTAGCAGCGGTCGCTGCAATGACCGCCGGATTATCGGGCCACTATGCTATCCTGCATGACTATGTCTTCCTGATCAGCGCCCTTATATTGTTCTTTACCATATGGGGAGCAAGGCTGCTCGCATCAAATATCACCGGCCCGCTTCTCAAGCTGGCCGCAGCATCAAATGCAGTTGCCAGGGGAAAGCTCTCCCAGATAAGGGACGCCGATGCAAAAGATGCGGAAATAATCACCCTTGTCGAGGCATTCAATAAGATGACGGAAAATCTTTCCAATATGCTTATTTCCAGGGATTATGTAGAAAACATATTCCACGCCATAAGTGACGCTATTACAATCATCAATGAAGAAGGCAAAATTACAACGGCCAATTCCGCGACCCTTGATTTGCTGGGATACTCAAAGGAAGAGCTTATCGGAAAACATGCCGGTACACTTTTCGGTGAGATCATCGGAGAGGGGGACATAAGAAAGGTCCGCTACCAGTTAACTCACAATCAGGGTTTTGATAATCTTGCCACAGCATATGTCTCAAAATCCCAAAAAGAGATACCGGTCATAATATCCGGCTCATTACTGACAAACAGGGACGGCACTGGATATGACCTGGTCATTGTTGCAAAAGATATTACCGAACGCAAAAAACAGGAAGAAGAGCTGCAGTCGATAGTAGTAAAACTGGAACAAAGCAACCGTGAACTCCAGGATTTTGCGCATATCGCCTCTCATGACCTGCAGGAGCCCCTGAGAAAGATAATGGCCTTTGGGGACCGGCTGAGTTCAAAATATACGGAGGCGCTGGATGACCAGGGCCGTGATTACCTCAAAAGGATGCGTAATGCCGCGGTCCGCATGCAGTATCTGATACAGAGCCTGCTGATGTACTCGCGCGTAACCACCAAGGCGCAGCCTTTTGTCCAGGTCGACCTGTCAGCGGTGAAACAGGAAGTATTATCAGACCTTGAATTTCGCATTATGGAGACAGGCGGGCATATAGTTGAAACTGATAAACTGCCTGTTGTAAATGCCGATCCGCTCCAGATCAGGCAGCTGTTCCAGAACCTTATCAGTAATGCCCTGAAATTCAGCAGAAAGGGTGAACCGCCGCTTGTAAAGATATCCTGCAAATCTGTCAGCGCCAACGGAACCGGAAAAACGAGGCATGAGATAACCATAGAGGACAACGGCATAGGATTTGAAGAACAGTATGCCGACAGGATCTTCGGAGTATTTCAGAGACTCCATGGCAGGAATGAATTTGAGGGTTCAGGGATAGGCCTTTCGATCTGCCGGAAGATCGTAATACGCCACGGAGGAGTCATAACGGCAAAGAGCGCCCCCGGACAGGGCGCCAGATTTATCTTCACACTGCCACCGTTAGAACAGAAAGAAAATCCAAAACAGGACATTGGTATGGTAACTGCAAATGAATGACAACTTGATAAAAATATTGCTGATTGATGACGATGAGGATGATTACGTAGTGACGCGCGATCTGCTTTCTGAAGCCAGGGGTCTTAAGCATACGCTTCACTGGATATCGTCATATGATCAGGCCATCGGTAAAATCTGTGAAAACAAATATGATGTTTATATTGTCGACTACCGGCTTGGCGAACGCACGGGCCTGGATCTTTTGAACAAAGCCACCTGTCAGGGATGCAGAGCGCCGTTCATATTATTGACCGGAGAAGGTGACCATGAAACCGACCTGAAGGCCATGAAGGCAGGGGCCGCGGATTACCTGGTCAAGGGTGAGATAAGCTCTCCTTTACTTGAGCGCTCTATCCGGTATGCCATCGAGCGGAAGCGGACCGAAGAACGCATTTATCACATGGCCTTTTATGACAGCCTGACAAACCTGCCTAACCGCGTACTGTTCCAGGACCGCCTCAGACTGGCCCTTGCCAATGCCGAGCGGTATAAACATATGAGCGCGGTATTGTTTTTGGATATTGACAATTTTAAACGCATAAATGACACCTTCGGCCACCTCCTCGGGGACAGGCTCCTTAAAGAAGTTGCCGGACGGCTGTCCTCGATCATGCGGAAATGCGATTCCGTTACGAGGGACGCCCCGGACCTTTTTGCCCGCCTGGGAGGAGATGAATTTACCGTCCTGCTTAATGTGATCGGTGACATCCAGGATGCGGCAAGGGTAGCAAATCGAATAAACGAAACCATTTCCGTGCCTTTCAATGTGGATGGTTATGAAATTTTCATTACCTCCAGTATCGGGATAGCAATTTATCCTGCAGACGGGGAAGAAGTGGACAGTCTTCTGAAAAACGCGGACGCCGCGATGTACCACGCAAAAGAGCACGGTAAGAACAACTATCAGTATTACAAACAGTATATGAACGCCGCTGCCTTTGAAAGACTTACCATGGAGAACGATCTGCGCAGGGCGCTTGAGAGAAAAGAATTCCTCCTCTACTATCAGCCACTGATAGACATTAATACCGGAGCGATAACAGGCATGGAGGCATTAATTCGCTGGAAGCATCCTGACGGTGGAATAGTCCCGCCGTCTGAGTTTATCCCGCTTGCCGAAGAAACCGGCCTGATCCTTCCTTTAAGCGAGTGGGTGCTTAAAACAGCCTGTGACCAGAGTTACGCATGGCAGGCAGAAGGCCATAAACCGGTCCCCGTGTCAGTAAATCTGTCAAGCCAGCAGTTCCAGCAAAAGGACTTTACAAAAACATTGTCACGGATATTGCGAGAGTCGGGTATAAGCCCCCGGGACCTTATACTTGAGATCACTGAAAGCACGGTCCTGCAAAACACAAAGACGGCCATCGCCTCTCTTCATGAACTGACTGAAATGGGACTGCTGCTCGTCATAGACGATTTCGGCACAGGCTATTCGTCCCTGAGCTATCTGACGAGCTTCCCCATCCATGCCATAAAGATCGACCGCTCCTTTGTAAAGGAGATCAACACCGACTCTGATAACGCTGCTATAGCCATGGCCATTATCTCAATGGCGCACAGTCTGAGATTAAAGGTTATTGCAGAAGGCGTTGAATCAGGGGAACAGCTCGCGTTTTTATGCAGGCAGGGATGTGATGAGGTACAGGGATATCTGTTCAGCCCTCCCCTGCCGTCCGGAGAGATGTCAAAGCTTCTTCAGGCAGAAGCTCAGGGGGACGGGATAGGCGCTTTAATTCTGAAAAAGGGTATAAAGAACGTTAAAGTTGTTTAGGTATAAATAACAGGGCAGCAAGTCGATACGAATCGGCGCCGCCTAAAAAAGGAGGAAGCACATCATGAATGATACAGAAAAAACCATAGCAATTCTCATGGCTGATGACGACGAGGATGACCGTTTTATGGCCCAAGAGGCATTACAGGAGGCGCGTCTGGCAAATGATCTGCATTTTGTCGAGGATGGCGTAGAACTTATGGACTATCTAT
>JAGVNU010000115.1 GCA_020053105.1 Thermodesulfovibrionia bacterium | reverse complement strand
GGACATCCTGTACATGTTGCCGCATTCCATGTTGTGCCGCCGTTTGTCGATACCTCTATGCCTGATACCGCTACATTGTCAGTTGCTGAACCGCTGATTGTATAAGGATCTGATGATACGCTGTTTAAATTTGTGCCGTTTGCAGGACCGGTTATCGCTGATGAAGGCGCTCCTGCGTCCGCTGTTGTGTATGAGAACGCATAGGGCGCTGCCATTGCGTTTCCATTAGCGTCTGTTACAGCTGTTGATACCGTAACAGAATAGGTCGCTACACTTGCCTGTCCGCTTGTTGTGAATACCGCCTGATTGTTAGAGCATGAAGAGAATGTCCATCCCGGACTGGTTGATGTGATATTAATTGTATTTACTGTCGTGCAATCTACATTCTCAGAGCAGTTGATAGTTACGCTGCTGTTTAATGCTACGCCGGTTGCGCTGTTTGCAGGAATTGTCGAGCTTACTGATGGAGCGGTTGTGTCAACAACAACAGTCACTGGCGTTGCAAATTCTGCTGATACATTTCCTGCCGCATCCTTTGCCCAGGGATAAAGTGTATAAGTTCCATCAGATACTACCGCGAATGATGAAGGCGCTGTGCCTGTCCATCCTGCATCACCTGACAGAGGAGGGGTTGCAGATGCCGTTATCATGTAACCGGTTACTCCCAGGTTGTCGTTTGCTGTGAATGATGTGACCGGGATATTAAGGCTTGTTGAAGGTGATGTCGCTGTAAAAGAGCTGACCATGGGTGATGTCACGTCAGCCGTTGTAAATGAGAATGAAGAATTCGCAGACATCGGATTGTTATTGGTATCAGTTACGCCTGTAGTGACGGTAACATTGTATGTCGCTGCGCTGCCTTGTCCGCTTGTAGTAAATACAGCCTGATTAGCTGAACAGGTTGAAAGCGTCCAGCCCGGACTTGTTGATGTGATGTTTATCGTGGTCACCGTTGCGCAATCCACATTCTCATTCCAGTTGATCGTTACATTGCTGTTTGCCGCTACGCCCGTTGCCCCGTTTGCAGGGACTGTTGAACTTACCGAAGGTGCGGTCCTGTCAATGGAAACTGTATTGCCCGCGCCCGGGGTCTCAACATTGCTTGATGGGTCTGTTGCTCGGCTCATAATCGTATAGCTTCCATCCGCAGGAAGTGTCCAACTGAAGATCCATGATACGTTTGCTCCCGGACAACCGGTACACGTTGCCGCATTCCACGTTGAGCCGCCGTTAGTTGATACTTCTATGCCTGAAACCGCTGCATTGTCCGTTGCTGAACCGCTGATTGTAAACGGGTCAGCTGATGCGCTGTTGATCACTGCGCCATTTGCAGGTGTTGTCACTGAAGATGAAGGGGCGGTAAGGTCAGGCGCGGAGACAGTTGTGTATGAGAAAGAATAATTTAAGGCCATTGGATTGCCGTTTGTATCCGTAACCGTAGTTGTTGCTGTCACCGAATATAATGTTGAATAAGCCTGCCCGCTTGTTGTAAATACAGCCTGATTAGCTGAACAGGTTGAAAGCGTCCAGCCCGGACTGGTCGATGTGATGTTAGTTGTTGTGACCGTTGCGCAGTTTACATCCTCAGACCAGTTGATAGTTACACTATTGTTTAATGCTGCGCCGGTTGCGCCGTTTGCGGGAATTGTCGAACTTACTGTTGGGGCGGTTGTATCGACAACAACCGACCTTGGAGTTGCGAATACCGACGATACATTGCCTGCCGCGTCCTTTGCCCACGGATATAAATTATAAGTTCCGTCAGATGCGACCGTGAATGTTGAAGGCGCTGTACCTGTCCATCCAGCCTCTCCCGCAAGAGGAGGAGTTGCAGCGGTGGTTATCTTGTAACCCGTTACCGCAACATTGTCAGACGCTGTGAATGATGTAACCGGGACATTCAAACTTGTTGAAGGGGATGAGGCTGTAAATGCCGTTACCGAAGGCGCTGTGCCGTCTGAATTCCATGTGAAGTTTGTTGCCGTGGTTGTTATTGAGGTCCCGCAGTCAGGGTCTGTTCCTCTGACATCAAGGGTGTATGAGTTGCCGTTAGTGGAATTTCCGCAGAGTGAACCTCCTGCCGTTGATGCGGGAATAAGGGAACTGGGTGTCCAGTCAGTACAAGTCGTCACCGTGCTCGCTGCCGGCTGAAGCACTATGATGGATTGCGACACGCGGGCTGTTGCAGCATATGTGACAGTAGGCCGCGTAGTGCCTGCAGAGGCAAAGGCTTTGGATGCTGCGCCCATCCGGAGTCCATTTAAATAATCTGAATGCTCGGTATAAGTTTCGGTATCGCTTGAGTGCGTTTGATTGCTTGACCATGTGTAAATTCCATAACCTCCGGCACTGACGGATATTGCCGCAGGGAACTGGTAGCTGGCTGCTGAATTGTTTCCATAAATACCGCCTGATCCTCCAATAGGGGTTGTCTGGTCAACGCCGGTATAGCTGGCGATAAAGGCGGAAACATTTGAATGCGTCCCAGTGATTGTCACGGCAAGCGTATCGCCGGCACGGCCAGCGATGTCAGCTTCTTCGAGGTACCCAATCCATGTCTGCCTTCTGTTGCTGTTTTCAATAACTGCCTGTGTCAATGCCCTGCCGCCATAGGTAGCGCTGAAGGTTTGTCCGTTTTGTCCACCTGAAGCGTAACAGTCTACAGCAACTATCAACAGCCGGTCTGACCCTGAGGAGATCGTATATGTGCCGGACAAGTTTCCGGTAGTTCCTGTTAATTGAGGTGATGCAGTCCATGCATTCAGCTCAGAAACTGTTGATGGCCCGGTACCGACAGTTGTAACTTTATACTGGAGTGTTCCCACATTGCCTGTTGTCGAATACATTCCGCTTACATCGTAAGGGTCACCGTATGCAGTTTGAGAAGCTGGTATTGTAATTGTTGAAGACGTCGGGTCGGAACAGGGTTGGATCGTCAGAAGATTTGATGTGCCGGCATTTCCTGCGCCGGTATCAGGAGTGGCTACGCCTACACCTGTTACGCTCGATTGAATGGTATTTGCTGTTTGTCCGGCTGCAAGGTCGTAAATGATGTAAATATACTTCGACGTCCCGGTCGATACCGTGCGATCAGACGCTGTTCCGCTATTTAGAGTTACAACTGTAGCAGCGCCGTTCCATAAGCCTGTATTTCCTATTAGTACTGCGCCGACGGGAAGCGTAGAAGAACTTGTTGTTGATATATAGACTTTTGCATCCTGTATGCTTGTCGCATTTCCGTTGTCGGTAAGATTCAGAGATGTGAGCTCGATTTGGCCGTTATCAAAATTATCGCTGACGACCTGAAAACGCTGCATAAGAATTCCGGTTGTTCCGTCAACAGGATTGGCTGCGGTAATTGCAGTATTTCCTGATGCGGTCAATGTGTCGCCTGTTGCTGCAGGCGTTTCAGTTACAGCAATATAACCCTCAGAAGTTCCCCCCGTCGTGTCGTAGTAAAGCCTGGGCGAATAGTTAGTGCCTCCGGGCCTGTACGCTATTTCAAGAAGCAGCCTGTGGTTTTGTTGAACTCGTCCGGTACCGTTTATCGTATACGTCGGATTGACTGCTACTGTATTGCCTGTTCCTGAAGTGATCGTCTGAGAGGTTGCCACCAGAGTTTTATTCCCTGCAACTCCCGCGGGATCATAATCATAAAGATGAAAAGTCCATTGGTCTGTCGTATTGTTCCCCCGAATCGAAAACTTGGCTGTGGTCACTGCGGAAATATCAACAGCATTGGCAGGATAAACCGGCCCGTATACCTTCATGAGCACAGTCCAGTTCCCGTTCGACATGCCGGTTGTTGGACGGTAGCTTGAGCCTGTAGCTCCGTTACCAACTGCGTCAAATGTTGTCCGCACTGTTGGAGCTGTAGTAACCTGGCCCGAAGCAACGTTACAAGTCCCGTCTGCGCCAATGTTTGTTGTATTGTCAGGCTGCACATAATAGGTGGCGGCTTCAGTATTTTCTGTAACTATTAAAAGCGAGGGCAGGAAAATGAACAGGATAAACAATATTATCCGTTTGGCTGATATAACTTGTTTGTAATATTTGTTACTTAGCATAAACATTCATTAATATCGGCCTTTTTTGAATTAAACGTAACTCCCATGGCAATTTTTATTTTTTGATAAATTATTGTGGCAGGGACAAGATTGGCTTTCGACCCCTGGGAAGCTATGTTTCCGGCAGCTTGTACTTAGAAGTTTTTCTTGACCCGGGGTAGGATCAGCACAAGCAGGCCGGTCAAATATTCTACCGGGAATTTTGCTGTTAATTAATGGATGATCATTAGTTACAGCAGAGGCGATACCAATTGTCCCTGCCACAAGACAATCAGCAAAGTTAGTAATTGCATGAACAGAAATATTCTGTTTTTTGACAATAAAATCCTGTGAAATATTTTCGGACTTTTCGTTCATTCCTACCCCGGGTTAAATGAAAAGTAGATGTGGTTTAAATTCGGAACCTAATTCTTAAATGCAAACCGTATGCCAAAATCAATATTTATTAAAATCAACTAGTTGAAAATATTGGTATTTCATTGGCGTGCCATAATGACAATCGTATTTGTCAAAACAGCAAATGTGATTGCAAAAGTCACGCAAACTGCAACCGTGGGCGTAACATCCAGGTTTCTGAACAAATCTGATATACTTTGTCAATGAATTTTGAAGAGCTTGTTGATATAGTAGCAAAACTCAGGGCGCCCGACGGATGTCCCTGGGACAGAGAACAGACGAGAGAAAGCCTTAAACAATATCTCGTGGAGGAGTTTTATGAGCTTATAGATGCCCTTGAAGATAACGATTATGACGGTATGAAAGAAGAGATGGGAGATCTGCTTTTTCAGATTATCATTCAGAGCCAGCTTTCAAAGGAAGAAGGGAAATTCGATATCAATGATGTTGTGGCGGACATTGCCGGGAAGATGGTCCGGAGGCATCCCCATGTTTTCGGCGATAAAGATTTAAATACCTCGGACGATGTCGTTGAGTGGTGGGAGGAGAGCAAGAAAAGTGAGGGGAAGAACCATGACTCTGCCATAGGCGGCGTGCCGAGATCTCTTCCGGCTTTATTAAGGGCCCGCAAGATCCAGATGAAGGCGACGAAGGTCGGTTTTGACTGGACAAGGATTGAAGACGTGTTTGAAAAGCTTGAAGAGGAGATCATTGAATTAAAGGAGGCCATTAACGAAAAGAAGCACAATGATATTGAAGATGAACTGGGCGACCTGTTTTTTGTCCTTGTCAGGATAGCCAACTTCGTTGACGTGAACCCTGAAGACGCACTGAGAAGGACGATCAAAAAGTTTGATCAGAGATTCAGACATATCGAGGCCGGCGCGGCCAGGCAGGGGAGGAAGATTTCGGACATGACCCTTGCTGAGATGGAAGTTTTCTGGCAGGAAGCCAAGAGAATGTGATAGTTGTTTATTGGGTGTAAGTTGGTTTTTGAAATTTAGAATTTACAGGCTATATGCTTCCCAGGCTGAACGTCCCCAGACCGGTAAACTCAACCGCAAATATTATCTGGAATTCATTCCGCCGATCGATATAATTGATTGAATATCCCCAACACTGTTTTTTGTATGTGGACCCTATATTTAATTCCTGTATCCTGCCTCTGTCAGCGTCATACCAGACTGTCCCGTTAAAGTCGATGGGAAGGGACCTGTTGCCAAGTTTGATCGGGCGGTAAACGGCTGTTTCGAATGTGTACTGGTCCAGTTCCGTTGAGCGCCTGAAGTTTTTCCCGATCGCTATAAACCCTTTCTCGCCTTTTAATTTAACTGAGCCGATCATGTCTGACAGTATGGTGTCATCTACATCGTATGAGGCATTCATGCTTAACTCCAGTTCGTCGCTCGTCAGGGTCGCCTCGGCGAGCAAGGGGGTAAAAGGATCATCTGTATTGAGCAGGCTGTAGCTCTGCGAAAGCCTGAACCTGGTTTCCAGATTTTTAGCGCCGAGCCCCGAGATCCTGTTGGTAAGCGCATAGGTAATATTGCTTGTCTTGGGGATATAATCTGTCGAATCAAAAGGCAGGATTTTGTCCTGCTCCACAAAAGGGATATAGGTATATTGCAAAGAAGGCTCAATAACATGTATGAAGGATGAATATTTTCTGAATAATTTTGTAGTCAACGTTGTGTCAAGGTCATATATGAGACGGTCTTCATATTCGGACGGTTCGTTAAGCAAATAAGCGGTTTCCCTTACGCCTAATTTCTGGGTAACATTAAACAGCCTTCCATAACTGAAATATAAATTGGGATTGACATCAAATTTCATTCCTTCCTGCCCTTTTTCTCTCCAGTAATTAACGCCATTGACGGCCATATTATAGGAGAAGAACTTCGTCGACTGAGTATTAAGAACAAAGCCTGCTTCCGGGAGACGCTGCGGGACTTCCTCTGAGGTGCCTTCAAGGCTCTGCCTCCCCTGGACCAGGAGATATATTCTTCCGCTGTCATACTGTTTTGACAGGTGAAAATCCGATTCCAGATATTTTTGCAGCCGTTCTTCGGATGCAAGGCCGAACCTGGTAGGCTCCCACGATGATAAACCGAACCTCCCGGCGGAAGTTGAATCCATGGTCTCATAATAATCCGGTTCATTGACTGCGTGGAGTTTTAAATATCCTGAAATATTATGCGGAAATTTCTGGTTGTGATAGGACTTGATTTCAGCGAGACTTCTTGAGGGTTCTTTGTCTTTCACGTGATACAGCCATAATTCTCCGTCAGACTCCGGGCTTAATATGTATCTGTAATCGATTCCTTCACCAAAGCCCTTCTTGCTGTAATAATCCAGATATACTGTGGCATCCTGATTGTCCTTTATAGCCCAGAAGAAGCCCTGTTTGTAGTAGACGCCTCTTGTGCTGCTGAAGCCGAAGGACGGGAAAAGCAGGCCTGTCTGACGGTCTTTGATCAGGGGCGCCCAGAAATACGGCATGTACATCACCGGAGTATTCATAATACTGAATGTACCGTGCCGGCCGCTTAAGCTTTTATCCTGAGTAACTGACAGGTCACGGCTTGATATCTGCCATTCCGGAGGGTCTGCATCGCAGGTTGTGACAGTGGCATTATCAAGGGAAAATGTCGTGTCGCCGGTCTTCCTTATTTCCCTGCTTCGTAAGTGAAAATTGTTCTTTTTATAATAAATGTAACTGTTGTGGATGGCGCCGGTTTTTGTCTCGTAATTCAGTTCTATCTTCTCGGCGATTATATCGGCATCAGCGTCTTTGTAAGTCACATTGCCGGTTGCAACTACATCATTGGTATTGCTGTCCATCTGCATTTCGTCTGCAGACAATGTGGCGTCTCCAAAAGTGATTTTTACATAACCGTTGGCTATGTATGTATTGCTTTTCGAGAGATATTCCATTCTGTCTGCTGTGATGACTGCAGTATCACCTGCCGACACAGAAGAAGCGGGAAGCAGGAAGTACGAAGTGAGAAGCAAGGAATAAAAAAGGATTTTTACAGAGTCAATTTTACTATTCTTCAACTCTGTTTTTATGTTTTTCATTTTATTATTTATCACGGCCCACTCTTATTTAAATTCTCTTAACCGCGACAATGTGCTGTCAGCGCCCAGGACTTCCTTGACTTCTCCGGTTGTATAAAAAGACCCTGTCACAAGTATTATATGGTCTTCTCCGCAAATTGATTTTGCGAGATCAAGGGCTTGACTCACAGTGTCGGCGCCGGCCACTGAAAACGGTCCCTGATTTGTGCCTGACCCATGCAAGTCCGACATTGTTTCTCCGAGCTTTTCAGGTAAGGCCGCCCTTTCACATTTTGCCTTTGTCAGTATTATGGATGATGCGAGCGGGGCTATCTCACGTAATATCCCACTGATGTCCTTGTCAGCCATTATCCCGGCTATAAGGATGATTTTTTTATCGCTGAACAGCCTCTTAATCGAAGCAGCAAGTGACCTCGCAGCGTCGGGATTGTGGGCGCAGTCAATGAGAATGGGAGGTCTTTGAGATACCCATTCGAGACGGCCTTCGAGATTTATGCTCTGCAATCCTGATTTCATGGATGTATCAGATATGGGGAGGCCTTTTCCCCTTAATATCTCACACACCCGCAATGCCGTACACATATTATAGAGCTGATATTCCCCGGAAAGAGGGACCGGGAAATTGGCGTAATTCCTGTCCCCGTTATAATCAATGGATATATGCCTGGCGTCTATGTCTCTGATTGATCCGCTGAAGTCTCTGCCGTAGATATGGATTTCCGAATTGCGTTCGCGGGCGATGCCGGACAGCTGTTTTATGACATCCTCATTGAGCGCAGCGGTCACAAGTGGAACCCCGGATTTGATAATGCCGGCTTTTTCAAAGGTAATGTCGGAGATGGTGCTTCCGAGGAACTCGCAGTGGTCAAGGCCGATATTTGTTATAACGGTTACCTCGGGATCAATAACATTTGTGGCATCAAGCCTCCCCCCCATGCCTGTTTCCACTACTGCCCAGTCAACATTATTGCGGGAGAAATAATGAAATGCCATGGCAGTGACAATCTCAAAGAACGTCGGATTTAATTCTGTTGCGGATATTTCTTCCCTGAGCCTTTGTGCTATTTCGATAACATCGTATTCAGATATGCGGCGGTCATTGATCCTTATACGTTCAGTGAAACTGACAAGGTGGGGCGACGTAAAAAGCCCGACACTTAAACCGCTTTTCATCAGGACAGACGCAATGGCAGTCGCAGTTGAGCCCTTGCCGTTGGTACCCGCAATATGAATGGAACGAAAGGAGTCATGGGGCCTGCCGAGCATGTTCATCAATTCCTTTATATTTGCAAGCCCCAGCTTTATTCCGTGCTTCTGGAGGCCGTAAAGGTAGTCTAATGTAGAGTCGTATCTGTCGGAATTATCGGCCATGTCAAATTAATCAGGAAGAAGGCAAAACGATTATTCATTCTCTGACTGAGGAGATTTATTGCTGCCGGTTGTCAGGGACAACAGTTTTATCACCGTGTCCTTGAGGTCTTTTCTGTTTACGATCATATCTATCATGCCGTGCTGCAGCAAAAATTCCGCAGTCTGAAAATTATCTGGAAGCTGCTGTTTGATTGTCTGCTCAATGACTCTCGGCCCTGCAAAGCCTATCAGGCTTTTGGGTTCAGCAATTATAATGTCCCCGAGCATGGCGAAACTTGCAGATACGCCGCCGAAGGTCGGGTCAGTAAGTATGGATATAAACGGCAGCCCCGTTTCCTTAAGTCGCGATACCGAAGCGGAAGTCTTTGCCATCTGCATAAGGGAGACAATCCCTTCATGCATTCTGGCGCCGCCGGATGAAACAACTGATATCAAAGGAATGAAGTCCGCAGAGGCCTTTTCCGCTGCCATTACGAATTTTTCACCAACCACTGAGCCCATACTTCCTCCCATAAATGAGAAGTCCAGGACGACCAGCATGACAGGGCGGTTCCCTATAAGGGCATGTCCGGCAGTGGCAGCCTCCTTTATATTTGTCTTTTTTTCCGACTCCTTGAGACGTTCTTTGTATGGAATCTGGTCCTTGAAGTCAAGCGGGTCAGTGGATTTTAGGTGCTGTCCGATTTCAGTGAAGGTGTTGCTGTCCGTAAGGAGAGAAATCCGTTCCATTGCAGAAATCCTGAAGTGATAATTGCATTTAGGACATACCTTCAGATTTCTGTCTACCTCTTTCCGGTAGATTATTTCCTTGCAGGAATTACACTTTACCCAGAGACCTTCGGGTACCTTTACCTTTTTGGTTATTTTATTTTTTTCTTTTTTGAACCAGGCCATCTTAACTCTAAATTGCCTTTCTGAGACTTTTTACATAATTCTTAATGCTCTTTCCCTGAGCAATTAGTTTGACTATTGCGCTCCCTACAATGACACCATCGGCCAGGCTTGCAATAGCGCTTGCCTCCCCGGGGGTGGATATCCCAAAACCTACGGCCACCGGTTTGCTGGTAATGCCTCTGATGGAATTCAAGTTATCTTTCATGGTTTTTTTGATAGTAAGCTTTGATCCGGTTGTCCCGGTGATGGACACATAGTAAATAAAACCGGTTGAAGCTTTTACAACCCTGTTAATTCGGTCCGGGGTGCTTGTAGGCGCCAGTAAATAAATTGTATCAAGCCCGTGCATCCGCGCCAGCTTAATAAAGTCCTCTGCTTCATCCGGAATTAGATCAGGGATAATGACACCGTCTACTCCGGCGCTTACGGCGTTTTTAATGAAGGGCTCAATGCCCATTTTGAACACGGGATTATAATATGTCATGAGAATAAGAGGAATATCGGATACCTGTCTTATCTCTCTGACGAGGCCGAGGACTTTTTTCAGGGTAGTGCCGTTAGTTAATGCCCTTTCCGCGGCCTTTTGTATGGTAGGCCCGTCAGCAAGAGGATCACTGAAAGGGACCCCAAGCTCAATTATGTCTGCACCCGCTGCTTCAAGGTCAAGCACAAATTGTTTTGTAACATCAAGAGAAGGGTCTCCTGCCATTATATAAGGGATAAGGGCCTTTCCGCCTTTTTTCTTTAAGCTTTTAAATGTATCGCTTATTCTGCTCATTTAGATTCCCGTAATTCCAGGTCTGACGTCGCAGGAGCATATTGCAATATGCCTCTACAGATTGATTCCCTTGATCCTGGCTACCTCCTGCACGTCTTTGTCTCCCCTTCCGGAAAGGTTAATTATTATAATAGAACTCCTGGGCATGGACGATGCTGTTTTAATTCCCTCTGCAATGGCATGGGCAGACTCAAGGGCGGGAATTATCCCTTCTGTTTTGCTCAGGACTTCAAAAGCCTTCAATGCCTCTGTGTCAGTTGCGTATGTGTATTCAATTTTATTGAGGTCCCGCAGATAACAGTGCTCAGGACCTACTGACGCATAATCAAGTCCTGCGGAGACTGAATGGGTCCCAAGGACATTACCATCTTTGTCCTGAAGGAGATAACTTTTACATCCTTGGAAGATCCCCAGTGAACCGCCTGCAAACCGGGCAGCGTGCCTGCCTGATCTAATCCCTTCCCCGCCGGCCTCAACACCTATCATCTTTATGTTATCTTTGAGAAAGGCATGAAAAAGCCCGATGGAATTGCTGCCCCCCCCTACGCATGCTATAAGACAGTCGGGCAGCCTTTTCTCGGCCTTCAGTATTTGCTGCCGGGCCTCCCTGCCTATGACCGACTGAAAGTCCCTGACCATGAGCGGGTATGGGTGGGGCCCGAATACAGTCCCCAATACATAATGAGTGTTCCCGACGTTTGTGGTCCAGTCTCTCAGAGCTTCATTGATCGCATCTTTTAATGTCTTTGAACCGACATTGACCTCTGTAACTTTTGCGCCTAACAGGCGCATCCTGAAAACATTCAAAGACTGGCGTCTGATATCCTCTGAACCCATATATATTTCGCACTCGATCCCGGTAAGGGCAGCGCCTGTGGCTGTAGCAACGCCGTGCTGGCCTGCCCCTGTTTCAGCGATTATCCTCGTCTTCCCCATTCTCTTTGCCAGCAGGGCCTGGGCGATTGCATTATTTATCTTATGTGCACCGGTGTGGCAGAGGTCCTCTCTTTTGAGATATATTTTGGCTCCACCAAGAGCTTCGGTAAGGTTCCGGGCAAAATATAAGGGTGTAGGTCTTCCTATAAAATCTTTCTGCAGCGCCTCAAGTTCGTTAAGGAATGTCCTGTCTTTTTTATATTTGTTATAGGCCTTTTCCAGTTCAATAAGGGCCGGCATAAGTGTCTCAGGTACAAACCTGCCGCCGTATTGACCGAAATGACCTTTCATGTCCGGATATTTGCCGGGTTTATTTTCCATTGGATAACGAATGATATTAACAGCTCAAAATTTGCAAGAAAATAGTATATCACAACGGGTGGGAATATCAATAGAATTTGACGAAATGCCGGGCCGGGCAAAGAGGCACAAAATAACAGAGCATTATATAAATTCCGGCAACTCAGTATTAAAGCTTTTTCATAATCAGGGAAAATAATTTTTCCAGAATCTTATGATGCAGGGGACGCTGCGCCCATTTATCGGCATCAACTCGCAATGAATTCTTTAAGTCAGCCTGAAATGCTTCCGTCATGTGCGTGCTGAAATCAACGTCAAAAATACCTACGTTGCTTTCTTCATTTCTCCCTAGAGACTGATGATCAAAATTTGCAGAGCCGATTATACTCCAGCATTCATCGAAGACAGTGGTCTTGGCATGCAGGACAGAACTCTGGTAATTATAGATTTCCGCCCCTGCTTTCAATAACCTGCTGAAATAGCTCCTTCCCGCATAAAAGACAGACCGCACATCACTTTCCCCTGGAAGCAGGAGTTTAAGAGACACGCCTCTTTTTGCTGCCTGTACCAGCGCCTTTAAGATCCTTTGGCTAGGTATGAAATACGCGGTTGTCAGAAGAATGCTGCTCTTTGCATTTTTTATGCTGTAAATAAGGAGCCTTCTCATCCGTCTCCGGGCCCTTCCGGAATTGGCAAAGATCGGTATAACAGGGACCCCATGGTTGAGGGTTTCGTACTTTGGATGCCAGTTTATGATTTCTCCTTTCCATGTGGACCAGCTTTTCTGGAATATATTAAGCAGGGTATAAGCTACCGGGCCTTCAAGATAAATGCCTGTATCCCGCCAGGTTATTTTTCTTTTTTTGAAATACCCGTGATATTCGTCAGCAATATTGAATCCGCCGGTGACCGCCTTTGTGCCATCTATTATCAATAGTTTTTTATGATTGCGGTAAATATACCCTCGTGGGGCGGTCCAATTGAATGGATGAGACACCCTTACTTTAACGCCCGCATTCTTCAAGTCTGACCAGAAATCTCTGGAAGTCAGGAAAGAACCGAAATGGTCATAAAGCAGATAAACGCGTACACCTTCCCTGGCTTTTTCTTTAAGCAGCGCGGCGAGTTTTTTGCCGGTGTCATCGTCTTTGAAGATATAGAACTCAATACAGATAATTTCCCTGGCAGTTGATACAAGGTCAAAAATAGTCTGGAAGGTTTCATGGCCGTTCTTTAATAACCGTACTTTATTATTTTCTATAAAAGGCAGGCCCAGTATGTTTTCAATTGCAGATTTTTTTAGAGCAATCCTGTCCGATCCTGGGAAACAGAACAGGGAAGGATTATTCATCATAAATAATATTTCAAGGAAGCTTTCCTGGCTCTTTCGATGAATGATCTCAGTTTTTTATGGTCCTTTTTCCCTTTCACGCTGCCTTCAACCCCGGAAGCAACATCTACTGCATAAGGCTGGACCAGCTTTACCGCCTCTTCGATATTATCAGGGGTAAGGCCGCCGGCAAGAATTATCCTGCCTAACTTTTTGGCTTCAACCGCGATTTCCCAATTGAAAACGTGTCCTGTGCCGCCGATTGACTCTGGGGAATAAGTGTCAAGGAGAAATGCTGCCGCTGCACTGTATTGAGTTAAAAGTTCAAGATCTGAAAGGTCTTTTACCCTTATAGCTTTTATGGTTTTCCTGCTTAAATTGAAATATTCAGGAGCTTCAGAGCCATGAAGCTGGACTATATCCAGGCCAGTATATGAAACTATATTCTCAAGAGTTGCCAAGTCTTCATCAACAAAGACGCCTACGGTTGTAACCAGCGGCGGAAGAGAAGATATAATGGATCGTGCGGTCTCGGGTTTGACTGACCGGGGGCTTTTACTGTAAAAAACAAATCCCAGCGCGTCTGCACCGCATGCAATTGCAGCGAAGGCGTCTTCAGTATTGGTTATCCCGCAGATTTTGATCCTTAGCATTTATGGGTATTTTACCATAAACAGAAACCTTGGCGATTATGGAAATATCAATTAAAATTTATGGATGAGATGAAAGAGGCACAGCTCGTTTCTGCAAATCGGCTAATTTTAAAAAGGTAACATTCTTGTTACTCGAGTTTCCTTAGTTTTTGTACAAACTCAAAGGGATCTGGCAATCGTCAATACCGCCGCCGATAATTTTCGTAATGCTGTCTTGTCAGGGATAGGAAAATTGTAACATCAGAAGCGTTCATATTTTTTCCCCATAAGTTTATGTTATTCTATTAATAATATGTTACCAGAATTAAATTGAACCCTACTCTTTTTCTTAAATATTTCGGACGGTTATGCTCTTTGAGTCGCGATAATTACACTATTTACCATTCATCGAAATAGCAACTAAACTTGACAGCTATATATTTTTATAAAGAACCAGAGGCGCACGTTAGTAAAGTTACTGCCTAATGTTTTGGAATTTAAAGGCGACATTCTTACAGAGAATGCAGAAACGGTTAATCAAATAATGTTATTGGGATAGGATAATGAAACCTTTCTCGAATACAAGTGAATGGGTCGAAAGCTTAGGTTCAATAATGCCGTAGCCCGATTTTTAAATGAATCATAATATCTCTATGATGAACAGAATTTTGTAATAATTTAATAATATCCCCGTCAGAAAGTGATAATAAGGCATTTATTAATTAAAATTGCAAATGGGTGTTTGGCTTTTTTCTTTTTCTTCATTGCGTCTGTAAACGCCTATGAATTTCCACCTTATGAGGGCTTAAACCTAAAGATAGAGGGGCAAATTGCCGAAAATTACAGTAATAATATTACATTTGCATCAGATAATGAAGACAGAATAGAAGATTTAATGACGATGTTGGATCTGGGACTGGGTGTTCAATATGAAAGAGCAACACGAGTGTTAGGAATTAATGGGCGCTTAAATCGTCAGCTGCGCACTAAATCCGGGGATTTTGACAATTCCTCTGAAAGAATATCCATAGATTTTAAAAATGAGTTTTCTAAATATGATCGCATAATTCTAAATAGTTCTTATACTCATACACAGGTGCCAGGCTTATTAGATGAAGGACTTAATGCACGTGATTGCAAAGAATTAGAAGACAGGTTCGGCGTAGATCAGGTACGTCAAATTTACCCGGAATGCGATAAATTCGAAGAAGAATTCGGCAGATTTACGGGGAAATTTGATTCTTACAATAATATAGTTGTTCTTAATTACAGCAGGGATTTTAGTGACCTCTTTAACATAAGAACAGGTTACTCATATAGAAGCCATTGGTCTCCCGAAGAGGGAACTACAGATTCATATGGGAATCAGGCGAGTTTTGGAATTAATTATGGGTATAGTGCAATTACTATTTTTTCATTGTCATACTCTCTTAATGAGAATAGATATAAAGAAGGAGATGTTATTTTAATGCAATCGGCGTCTATAGGGCTGCGTCGATACATAACAGAGTTACTCTATGTTAACGGGAAACTGGGGATGGATTTTTCCTCATCTTCTAACAATGTTGCAGTCGAGGCGTCACTTGCTGGCCAAATAGATGAGAATACATCTGCAAATATTTCATATTTTCAAGGAGACCAGATATCTTCTGATAGAGAAGATATCTTTAGAAGTTGGAGAGTCACAGGCGGTTTGACACGGGAATTATCGGAGGATTTAAGAAGTTCCATCTCAGGATTTTACGGCCAGGGCGAATTTATTTCCATTAGTGTCACAGACTCTCTTTTTGGTGGGAGCTTAGATGTATCTTACGATTTCTGGAGAGACAAGAAAGGGAAGAATATAAGTGGAAAGTTGGGTTATACCTATTCGGATTTATATTCAACTGACGAAACGCGTTCATACTCTAGAAACGGTGTAACGTTAGGACTAACAGTGGGTTTCTAGTATATATGATAAAGGAACAGAGGAAATTATTTATCAGAGTTCAGAGAGTTGCTGATCTATGCTTAGTCACGTTTTCTTTTTTTATTGGATATTTATTAAGAGATAGGATTTCGGTCGTTTATCCATTTGATTTTTTAGAACAATATTTATGGGATGAGAATCTGCGATCAATAAGTTATTATGCAATTTATATTGGACTTTTACCCGTATTACTTGTGATATGGGGAGGGCTATTGTCTTATTTTGGTATGTACATGTCTTCAGGTATCCATCGTATACCTGAGGCATTGCTTATCATATTTAAGGCTACTCTTGCAGGATTTATCCTTTTTGGGAGTTATGTTTTTATGCTAAGGATGCAAGAGGACATTAGCCGACTGTTTATAGGGTTCACTTTTTTTTCCGCGGCCTTGTTTATTAGCCTTGAAAAGGTTGCTCTTTCATATATGACCAAAGTATTAAGCACAAGGGATAAAAGTTTCAAGAGCGCATTAATAGCATTCAGAAGAATATTAATTATAGGAACTGGTAAACGGGCAAAGAAATTTATTAAAATAATCGAGAGTAATCCTGACTGGAGCATTAAGATCGTTGGTCTTCTGGATATGGAGGCCAATAAAAAAGGGGAAATAATTGAAGGGCATGAAGTTATAGGGACTTTAGAAGATATACCGGATGTAATAAATGCCAATATCGTGGATGAAGTCGTTTTTATTGTGCCGCGCTCCTGGCTTAACAAAATTGAAGATGTGCTCTTTTACTGTGAAAGTGCCGGATTGAAAGTTCATATTGCAGTTAATCTTTTTGATCTTAAGTTTTCAAGAGCAAAACAGACTGATCTACAGGGGTTCCCATTGCTTGTTTTTGAGAGTACTCCGGAAAAGTTAGGCCACCTTTTAGTTAAGAGGATTATTGATTTTGTGGCATCAGGCATAGCGCTTCTAATATTAATGCCGGTCTTTATAATAATTGCTATTCTTATTAAAACATCTTCGGAAGGGCCGGTTTTTTTTGAACAGTCAAGATGCGGACTTTATGGCAGGCAATTTGTTTTATATAAATTCAGGACTATGATAATTGATGCAGAAGCCAGACTTAATGAAGTTCTTAAGTACAATGAAATGGATGGCCCTGTGTTTAAAATGACAAATGATCCCAGAATAACAAAAATAGGTAAATGGTTAAGAAAATCCAGCCTGGACGAATTGCCTCAGCTATGGAATGTCTTCAAGGGAGATATGAGTTTGGTTGGCCCAAGGCCTCCAATACCATCTGAGGTCAAAAATTATGATAACTGGCAACGGAGAAGACTTAGCATGAGACCTGGTATAACTTGTCTTTGGCAGGCAAGCGGGAGAAACAAAATTGTTGATTTCAAAGAATGGATGAGGCTTGACCTTGAGTACATTGACAATTGGTCCTTATGGCTTGATTTTAAAATTCTTATTAAGACTATTCCAGTTGTATTGTTTGGAGTGGGAGCCAGATAATAAAATTAAGACAGTACACGAGTTACATGTCGTTATCATAGATTTCGTAACGTTGGTTAATGGAAGGTTTAATGATGAATAATCAATACAAAGAGGTGAATTAATGAAAAAGGCCTTGATTACGGGGGTTACTGGACAGGATGGATCTTATCTTGCTGAATTGTTGTTATCCAAAGGATATGAAGTTCACGGCCTTATCCGCCGGGCAAGTTCTTTTAATACAAAAAGGATAGACCACCTTTACATTGACCCTCATAGCGTTGATGCAAAGTTATTTCTTCACTATGGCGACCTTTCAGACTCAGGTCAGTTGACAAATCTTATCTATAATATTCAACCGGATGAAATTTACCATCTTGGCGCTCAAAGTCATGTGAGAGTAAGCTTTGATATCCCTGAATACACGGGGGACGTTACGGCCCTTGGGACGACGAGACTTCTTGAGGCTATAAGAAGGAGTGGAATTAAGACAAGATTTTATCAGGCATCATCGTCAGAGATGTTCGGATCGACCCCCCCCCCACAGAATGAAAAAACAGTTTTTCATCCAAGAAGTCCTTACGCTGCTGCAAAAGTATATTCGTACTGGATGACCGTGAATTACAGAGAGGGATATAATATGTATGCATGCAACGGAATTCTTTTCAATCATGAATCTTCAAGGCGAGGCGAGACGTTTGTTACAAGGAAAATTACCAGGGCGGTGGCTAACATCATCTCGGGGAAACAAAATAAACTTTATCTCGGCAATCTCCAAGCTAAAAGAGATTGGGGTTTTGCTCCGGAGTATGTAGAGTGCCAATGGTTGATGCTGCAGCAGGATAAACCTGACGACTATGTGATCGGCACGGGTGAAAGTCATTCAGTAAAAGAATTTGTTGAGTATGGATTTAAGTATGCAGGGATTGAACTCGATTGGCAGGGTGACGGCCTGAGTGAAAAAGGGATTATACGTTCGTTAAAATCATTAACTAATCTTAAGGTCGGGGATGTTTTAGTAGAAATAGATTCTCACTACTTTCGTCCCGCAGAAGTGGATTTTCTTTTGGCTGATGTTTCAAAAGCAAAAGAGAAGCTTGGATGGGAACCAAAAATTACATTCAAAGAACTCGTTAAGATAATGGTAGATGGAGACATGGAATTAATCGGCGTTGAACCGCCAGGTGAGGGAAGAAAAATCTTGCTTAAAAAGAACATTAATTGGACAAAAAATATACAGACCATAAGTCGCTAGAAATAATATAAATTACTACTATGGAAAAATCTTCTAAAATTTACGTTGCTGGTCATAGAGGAATGGTTGGATCCTCTATCGTAAGAGCATTGCAATCTAAGGGATATTCAAATATTATCACACGCAATCATTCGGAACTTGATCTTGCCAGACAGGCAGACGTTGAAATATTTTTCCAAAATGAAAATCCTGAATACGTCTTTTTGGCGGCTGCCAAAGTTGGGGGAATCTTAGCAAACAATACGTACAAGGCTGAATTTATCTACGAGAATATAATGATTACAGCAAATGTAATAAACACGGCATATAAATATAGGATAAAAAAACTACTCAATCTTGGGTCTTCCTGTATTTATCCTAAGTTCGCGCCGCAACCGATAAATGAGGACTGTTTATTAACGAATACTCTGGAGCCAACAAATGAACCATATGCAATTGCAAAAATAGCAGCTATTAAACTGTGCAGATATTATAACGAACAGTATGGGACTAACTTTATTTCTGCTATGCCTACTAATCTTTACGGACCAAATGATAACTATAACTTGGAAAACTCTCATGTCCTTCCTGCTCTGATGCGGAAATTTCATCTTGCGAAGCTCTTGCAAAAAAAAGATTATGACTTAATAAAAGCTGACTTTGCAAAGCACGGTATTTCCCATAAAGAGGATATGGAGATGTTGAGTAGAAATGATATTGTGAAAATCCTCGATAAATATGGTATTCAGGAGCAATGCGTGGTATTGTGGGGAAGTGGTTCTCCTTATAGAGAATTTCTCCATGTCGATGATCTTGCAGCGGCAAGTATTTTTTTAATGCAGCAATATGATGCTAACGACATTAATGAACATATTAACATTGGAACAGGCAAAGATATACCAATAAAAAATCTTGCCTCCATGGTACAGGAAATTGTAGGGTTTAGAGGTGAATTGCGCTGGGACAAATCAAAGCCGGATGGGACACCTAGGAAACTTTTAGATGTTAGAAGGATTAATAAATTAGGGTGGGAGGCTAAGATTGAATTAAAGGATGGGATCAGACTCGTATATGAAAATTATTGGCAATAGTAGCACAATCGGTTAAGATTTGCTTTAGTATATTGATAACTTGTCATTACAGATTGGTTATAAATTTATTTTCAGAACTATCCTTTTTGTGTTAAGAGCAAGGGGAAAATCTAATTATATTTAGAACTATTCGAGGAAGAGAAGGAGGTTCTGCATAGTGAAAAGATTATTATTATTCATTATGTTTGCTATTTCATTGACAGCTCAATTAGGTGCTGAAACATCTTTAAGCAACTTTTATACAATTGGTACAAATGATGTCCTTGATATAAGAGTACAGGATAATGATAATTTGAGAACAATGGCAACAGTAACATCAGATGGCACGATTAGTTTCCCTTATATCGGGACTATAGTAGTTAAAGGTTTAACCTTATCGGAAATTGAGAAAATAATAACACAAAAGCTAAGTGAAGGATATATTAAATACCCTGTTGTTACGGTGTCTTTAATGAAAGCACTGAGTAATAAATTCTTTTCATATGGTGAAGTTCAGCGGCGTGGCGAGATTCCTCTGGAAGAAAAAATTACTGTAATTCAAGCATTATCCATGTCTAGTGGAGTAACACAGGATGGAAAGTTCGGCATTTTGAAGGTCAGGCGGAAGCAGGATAAATATAAAGGGGTCTATAAAGATTTGGCGGAGGCCGTTTTAAACAATGGTGTTATAGAGAATAATAAAGTTGCTGAAATACTACTTCAGCCCGACGATATACTTATTGTTGAACATAATAGAACATTCCTTATTCAGGGGGAGGTTTCAAATCGGGGCCGGTTTATACTTGAAAAGGATATGACGGTTTTGAAGGGATTATTACAGGCTGGTGGAGTATCTCCAGATGGTTTGTATGGCAAGGTAAAGGTGAGGCGGAAACAGGAAGGAGAGAGCGGGGGGTATAAAGATATTGCAGAAGCGGATATTAATGATGGAGTTATAGAGAGTAAAGAAGTGGAGAATACTCAGCTTAAACCTGACGATATACTTATTATAGAGCGTAGTAAGACATTTCTTATTCAGGGGGAGGTTTCAAATCGGGGCCGGTTTAAACTTGAAAAAGATATGACGGTTTTGAAGGGATTATTACAGG
>JAGVNU010000121.1 GCA_020053105.1 Thermodesulfovibrionia bacterium | reverse complement strand
CAGCAACCTTTGACCACGATAATGACTCAATAGATTATAAAATTAGTCTCGATCCCTTGTGAAAATAGTGTTGCAGTTTTCTAAATCGGGATTTGGGTTTACTGACTGTGTTGAATTTATACTGTATAAAATCATAATATACCTGATGATTGCAATCATCGATTATGGAATGGGGAATCTCAGGAGCGTTGAGAAAGGCTTTCTCAAGGTCGGCGTTGATGTGAAGGTGACTAACAGGGCGGAAGATGTTATTAATGCCGACGGTGTTGTCCTGCCCGGAGTAGGCGCCTTCAAAGACTGCATGCGTGAGCTGACAAATCTTGACCTTATAGGCGCAGTTGTCGAAGCAGTAAAACAGGGGAAGCCCTATATGGGGATCTGCCTCGGGCTCCAGGTATTATTCAGCGAATCCCAGGAATTCGGCAGATGCAGGGGCCTCGATGTATTAAGGGGCAAGGTTGTTAAATTCGATTTTGGAAACCAATCCCAGACCACTGACCAACCACTTAAAGTCCCTCACATGGGCTGGAACGCCCTCAATATCAAGAAGGATGATAACCCGTTATTTGCCGGCATCCCTGATAAGAGTTATTTCTATTTCGTGCATTCTTATTATGTAGCTCCGGACGATGCCTCAATCATCTCGACCACCACTGATTACGGGATTGAGTTTACTTCTTCTGTAAGGAAGGACAATATCTTTGCCGTGCAGTTTCACCCGGAAAAGAGCCAGGCACTCGGTCTTCGAATTCTCAAGAACTTCGGGGAGATTGTAGCCGGAAGATAATAGCCATCATTATGTGGCTAGAATAAAATCCCAAATACCAAGCACCAAATAACAAATAAACTACAAACTGCAATGTCCAAAATTACAAACATGCATGTTTCGGTCATTGCAGTTTGTTTTTTGGAATTTAAAGGTTTGGTCTATTTTGATAATTCATTTAACAGTTCTTTAATGCTTTTCTTAATAACAGGATGAATTATCTCCGCTGCTATTTCCGCAAGAGGACTTAAGACAAAGTATCTGTCAGCGATTCCAGGATGCGGTATTTCCAGATCGGGCGTTTTTAAAACGAGGTCGTCATAAAACAGGATATCGAGGTCAATCGCCCTCGGTCCCCAGTGAATGGTTTGGCGTCTGCCGATTGTAGCTTCTATTTGTTTCAGCAGCCGCAGTAATTCTTCAGGGCCAAGGCCGGTCTCAACTTTTGCTGCCATATTGATAAACTTCGGCTGATCTTTGACACCCCACGGTTCGGTCTCGATCATGGATGAAAGCTTTAGTACCTTTATCCCGTTATCAATAAGATGCCTGATTGCGGCCTTGCAATTATCTTCCCTGCTGCCCAGGTTGGAGCCGATGCCGATGTATACGGTTGACATATCGGATTATTGTATCACAATTATCTGCATTGAAAATGTCAGCCCATATTAGATAGAATCTACATATTCAAGGCGATATAAACAAATAAAAAATAGCTAGCCACGAAGACACTAAGTCACAAAGTGAAAAATTGTTTTATATACTCTTTGTGCCTTAGTGACTTAGTGGCAAAGGACTTGGTCTTTAGGATAAATGGAAAATAAATCAATCGATCCCCGCGCATTGCGTGTCATTGCCCCGTGTCTGGGGAACCGGTTTTCCGGCATCAACGCAAGTTTAATCGCGGTGCTTCCTGAACAGGCCAGGCATATATCAATCGCCACTCTTGGGTTTCATATTTCCAAAGGGATTCCGCGGATCAGCTTCGGACAGTTCTGGCGGCACTGCCGGGACGGTAAATACCGCATCTGGCATGCGAGACGAAATATTGATATGCTCGCGGGGCTGGTCCTGCGTAATATATTCCGCTTCAGGCTGATTCTCCTGTTCACATCAGTGGCCCAGCGCCGTCACAGCTGGATAACCAGGTTTTATTACCATCGCATGGATGGGCTCATTGCGGCTTCATCAAGGGCGGCCTCGTTTCTTGACAGGGATGCTGTCGTTATTCCACATGGGGTAAACACGGATGTATTTTATCCACCTGAAGACCGCGACGCGGCCTGGACCGAACGAGGGCTGAAGGGAAAATACGGGATCGGGGTTTTCGGACGCATACGGCCTCAGAAGGGGACCGGAGAATTTGTAGATGCGATGATTCGGGTCCTGCCCAGGCGTCCTGAATGGAGCGTTGTCCTGGTAGGCCAGACGACAGAGGAGTATCATTCCTTTGAAAGGCAGCTTCGCGCAAAGATCCGGAAGGCAGGACTGGAAGACAGGTTTCACTTTACCGGGTTCCTGAAAGATTCCAGCGATATCCCTGGATGGTACCGTTCGCTGTCGGTGGTGGTATGTCCCAGCCGGGTCGAGGGCTACGGGCTTCCTTGTCTGGAAGCAATGGCTTCAGGATGTCCTGTTGTGGCAACGCGCACAGGCTATTGGCCGGAGTTGATCACTGAAGGCGTTGATGGTTATTTAGTTCCTTGTGAGGACACGGATGCGTTGGCCGGAGCAATAATGAAAATCACCGAAGACCCGGAGCGCGTGTCCCGGATGGGCAGGCAGGCGCAGGCAAAGATAGCCGGCAGGCACCGTATTCAGAATGAAGCGGAAAGTATTTTGCAGGTATACAAAAAGTTGTTATTAAAGTTTGCTCCCGAAGTAACGGACAACCGCTAGAGTATCTTCCCTATTCTCTCCACCGCTTCTTTGATCCTCTTGACCGGGACTGTCAGTGCAAACCTTATATATCCTTCACCGGGTGCGCCAAAGCCATTTCCCGGTGTTGAGAGAACACCGGCATTGTTGAGCAGATGGACTGTGAAATCCATGGAAGAGTGTCCCTTCGGACATTTGACCCACAGGTAAAAAGAGGCCTTTGGTTTATCAAGAGAAAGCCCGAGTTTTTTCAGACCATCACACAAGGCGTCTCTTCTTCCCTGATACATGTCCCTGATCTTTTTCAGCACAGCATCATCAGTGTTAATGGCCTCGATGCCTGCCTCCTGGACTGCCTGAAAGATCCCTGAATCGAGATTCGTCTTGATCTTGCCGAGACCCGCAATTACGTCCTTGTTCCCGACCGCAAACCCGATCCTCCAGCCGGTCATATTATATGTCTTTGAAAGCGAGTGGAATTCAATCCCAACGTCTTTTGCCCCTGGAATCTGGAGAAAGCTCAGGGGTTTTTTATCATCGTAATAAACCTCGGAATAGGCGGCGTCATGACACACGATAATATTGTTTTTAGCTGCAAAGCTGACGACATCTTTATAAAAAGCCATGCCCGCGCATGCTGAAGTCGGGTTGTTCGGATAATTAACAAACATTAATTTTGCCTTCTTCAGAACACCGGCGGGGATTGTCTTTAAATCCGGCAGATAACCGTTCTTCTCAAGCAGGGGCATTACATGGCTTGCCCCTCCGGCAAACAGGGTGGCAACCGGATAAACAGGATATCCTGGAGAAGGGACAAGCACAACGTCGCCGGGATTTACGAACGCAAGAGGAATATGACCGATACCTTCCTTTGAACCAATGAGAGACAGGACCTCTGTCCCGGCATCCAGTGTCACATTGAACCTTTTTTTATACCAGCCGGCCACCGCCTGTCTGAAGGACAGCATTCCTGAGTAGGACGGGTACTGATGATGCGCAGGATTTTTCACTGCCTTCCTCATGCTCTCTACAATGTTCCGGGGTGTCGGCGTATCAGGGTCACCGATGCTTAAGTCAATAACGTCAATGCCTTTACTGAGGGCCTCCTGTTTCATTATATCTATAGCAGCGAAGAGATAAGGCGGAAGATTTTTTACCCTGCCGGCAAGTTCAATGGAAATTTTATTGCGCAATTTAGTCCTCCTGAAAAATTTTGTTATAAAGGAAAATATTATAAGGAGTTTGATTGACTTATTGCAAAGGTAAAGTATCTATATGAAGAATTGCAGAATATATTTCACGGCAAGAAACAGAATGATCGAGCCGAGCATTAATTTGATGAATTTTTGCGGCATGAATTTCTGAAACCTTGCCCCCAAATACATGCCGGCAAATCCCCCGGCCCCGAACATGAACCCCAGCAGCCAGTCCGGGGAGGTGGAAAGCCCCTGCGTTGCGGGCATGACGCTGTAGAGAATGACCCCCGCGATTGATGTTAAAAAGGTCCCCATCAGGGCTGCGCCTGCCACTGTGTAAACCGGCAGATGGAACACCGCGACGCAGAAGGGCGCTATTATGGCACCGCCCCCTATACCGTATGTTCCGCCTATAATGCCGACAATAAACGCAAGCAGAAACATCGCAGGCGTGCTGTATGAAAACTTCTCGCCCCAGAATTCATATTCCACCCTTCTAATGCTGAATGAGAGCGTCTTTACGACTGCCTCCTTTGGAAGCCCCGAGGCGAGCCGGGCATGCTGCTGTTTCTTCAGATCTTCAGCCCTCTGTTTGAATTTGTCCTCCAGCGCCGTCATCCGGGTTTTCCCTTTTGCGGCCCTTCCGGTAGTTTCATAAAACAGACGGCTGCCGATGTAAAGCAGGACGCAGCCGACAAAGAGTTTGAACGCCCTCGGGTCAGGCAGATACAGAACTCTGAGGTAGTAACCTATTAATACCCCCGGCAATGTCCCGACAATCACAATCCATGTCAGCGGCCAAGCCATGCGCCCTTCTTTAATATACCGGTAGACCCCGCTTGGAATTGCGACTATGTTAAATACAAAGTTGGTTGCGCTGACTGAAGGGCTTGTATATTTGAGGAAGTCCATCTGAAACGGCAGGAGAAGGAAGGCGCCTGAAACCCCGCCCATTGAGGTGAAAAATGAAACAACGAGCGCGACTAACGGAGGAATGAATATGTAAGTCTTTACACCTGATACAGGGAATATGTATTCCAGGAATTCCATTAAAGATCAGTATCTGAGCGTTGCCTTCAGCCGCAGGGGATTTATAAGCAGATCAAGTCCCGCGTTTATGCTTGTCACATGCACAGTGGCAGCCATAAGTATGTCGACTGAGCATCCCTCTCCTTCTGTAACTGCGATGCCGACCCGCGCGACCCTGAGCATCTTCCTGTCATTATTGCCGTTTCCAAAAGCTACTACATTAATAGAGCCGAGCTTTTCCACGAATTCTTCTTTCTGAAGGTCATGGTATTCACCCTCTAATACATGCAATTCACAGTGAACGTCCTTAAGCTCCGCCTTGGAGGTCCCAAATGTATCAGAAGTCAGGACATGAATGGTCAGGGATTCAGAAAGTTTGTTCAGGAGTTCCTTCACGCCGGGGATAAGTTTTCCGTTAAACGAGAGAGTCCCCGTAAAATCGGACACAAGGTGTTTCAGTTTGACATCGCCAAAACCGGGAATATCTATTTCCAGCATAAACTCCCCTCTTAATAATCCTGCATAAATATATCAGGAAATACCGTGTCAATGCAAAAGAAAAATTTAAACGGAGATATTAGCAGATTTTATAGTCAATGATCGAAGTCTGGTTTAGTTGAACGCCCGGCCTTTTTTTGAGATTGCATGTGTTTCTCCGCAAGCATCTTTTCTTTGGCGCGTCTTGAGCGTTTGCGCTTCTGACGTCTTATTTTTTCGATCCTCTGCTCCTCTTCGCTTTCAGCGCCTTTTGTTAAACGGTCTATTTTTTCCAATAGCAGCGTCCGCGCATAATACCGGTTCATGCCCTGCGTGCGGGCCTTCTGGCATTTTACCTCTATACCGGTCGGCAGATGTTTCAGATAAACGCAGGTCGCTACCTTATTGACATTCTGCCCTCCCCTGCCGCCGGAGCGGATAAAGGATTCTTCGATGTCCCTCTCATGAATGCCAAGACTGTCGAGCTTATCTCTCAGCGACTTTTCTTTTTCAGGGCTCACAGGGAACATGATGCATTATAAGGTCTGTGGATTCCATGATTCAAGTAGGGGCACGGCGTGCCGTACCCTGCGTAGCGGGTATTGGGAAATTGATCATTGGGAAATTGATCAGAGGAATCATAAGATTCCATTATATTCTGATTATATTTTTTATTTTGACACCTCAAGACTTTTAAAGTACAATTTAAACCCAGTGTCGCAGTTCTTTTTTTAGGCTTTTCTCTAATTAAAAAATTAAGAGGTAACTATGACAATGAAGCGCCTAAGGTGTATGTTGTTTATTATATCCTTAATAACAGCCGGTCTCTTATTCCTTCCTTTTAATTCTCAGAACATTTATGCTTCCAGCGCAGAAGCGGCCCATGGAGGGCCCGCTGCTGAAGGCGCGCATGGGGCAGGGCATGCCGAATATCCCGGAGAAGTCCCTTTTGACAGGCCGGTTGAGGAAATCCAGAAGTTCCTTGCTCCCATGAATGAATTAAATATATTCCCGTGCTCGGATTGTCATGACAAGGATTGGGAGCCGAATTATGAAAGAAGAGATTTGGGGGAACCTCATGATGTTGTCCCGGAAAAATTCATAAACCATGACTCTGAAAACAGGTGGTGTCTTGATTGCCACAGCGCCAAGACCAGGGACAAGTTCCAGCTGTTAAACGGCAAGCTGGTTGAGTTTAACGAATACTACAGGGTATGTGAACAGTGTCATAAAAGGGTCTACCGCGAATGGAAGATGGGTGTTCACGGCAAGAGGACAGGCTACTGGAACGGGGAAAAGCAGTGGATGCACTGCACCCAGTGTCATGATCCGCACAACCCTCCGTTTAAGGCAATAAAACCCGAGCCGGTCCCCAGGACGCCGTTAAATGTGAGGACCTCTTCAGCGGGGGAAGGACCTCAATCAGCAGGAACTCAGCATTGATTAATTATTTGGAGGCGGACCAATGTCAGATGATATAAAAGGAAAAGAAAAGAGCCTGATTACAAGAAGAAAATTTTTGGCAGGTCTTACCGCAGGCGCTGCCGCCAGTGCTCTTCCTGCGGGTGAAGCCGGCGCATATGCATTTGAAGAACTCTTCAGACAGCATTACAAGCGGCTTACCGCTGATGAACTGAAAGATATACTCGCAAAGCTTGAAGAGGAGATGTCTTTTAAATACGGTAAAGAAGTCCATGCAAAGGCAACGCCTCCCATAGACAATACCGTCTTCGGTTATGCGCTGGACCTTTCGAGATGTATCGGCTGCAGGAGATGTGTCTATGCATGTGTCAAGGAAAACAATCTTTCCAGGGACCCCCAGATCCAATGGATAAAGGTCCTGGAGTTCCAGAAGGGCAACAATAAGTGGCAGGGGCTTGAACACTCAAACCGTTATTATGAGCCCGAACAGGTGCCTGAAAAGGGCCGCTTTTATGTGCCGGTCCAGTGCCAGCAGTGCAAAAAGCCGGCATGTGTGAAGGTATGCCCGGTGCAGGCCACATGGCAGGAGCCCGACGGAATAGTAGTCGTTGATTATAACTGGTGCATCGGCTGCCGTTTCTGCATGGCAGCATGTCCATACGGTGCGAGGAGCTTTAACTGGGGGAAGCCTTCAATGCCAAAAGAAGAATTCAATCCTGAGATTCACTATCTCGGCAACAGGCCCCAGTATAAAGGGGTGGTCGGCAAGTGCACATTCTGTATTCAACGTTCAAGAGCAGGGAAATATACCGCATGTGTTGAAGCCTGTCCCGTAGGGGCGAGGAAGTTCGGCAATCTGATGGACCCGAATAGTGAAATACGTTATGTTCTCGAAAACATGAAGGTGTTCAGACTTAAAGAAGAGCTTGATACCAACCCAAAATTCTTTTACTTCTTCAGCATGGGTACAGGTGTTAAAAGTTAGAGGAGAGGTAACATGGCAATTGACGCGATAAACGGTATTGTAAGAACAGTAGTCACGGGAAGCAAGGAATACAAGGCCTGGATGGGCTTCCTTTCATTGTTGGCCCTTGTCGGAATTGCATTCGTATTCAGACAGATCGATCAGGGACTTATTGCGACCAATATGAGAGACGATGTGTCCTGGGGTTGGTATATTGCCAATTTCACGTTCCTGGTCGGTGTAGCAGCCGCGGCTGTGGTCCTTGTGATCCCTTATTATATTTATGATTTTAAACCTATCGGTGAAATAGTCCTGATCGGCGAGATAATGGCGGTTGCCGCAGTGTCCATGTGCCTTATGTTTATCGTCCTTGATATGGGCAGCGCTGAAAGGTTCTGGCACCTTATTCCGATGATCGGTATTTTTAATTTCCCCCAGTCGATATTGACGTGGGACGTTGTAGTGTTGAATATGTATCTGGTCCTCAATTTGTCTCTGGTTATCTATGCACTTTCCAAAACATATGCCGGGAAGTCATACAAAACGAAACTGATTATGCCGTTTATTTTTTTTTCCATACCTGCGGCAATCAGTATCCATACAGTCACTGCCTTCCTGTATCTGGGCGCTCCGGCAAGACCGTTCTGGAATACTGCAGTTCTGGCCCCGAGATTTATAGCATCGGCATTCTGTTCAGGACCGGCTTTTATGCTTATTATCTTTCAGATCATCAGGAAGACCACAAAGCTGAAGATAGAAGATGCAGCGCTGCACAAGATGGCGGAGATAGTCACCTGGTGCATGGCAGTCAATCTCTTCCTGCTCGGCAGCGAGGTGTTCAAGGAAATGTACTCGGCGACCGCGCACATTGAACCGTTCAATTATCTCTGGAACGGACTTCGCGGGCACAACCAGCTTGTTCCCTGGATATGGACGGCTGTTATCGTTAACAGCATTGCCTTTTTAATATTGATTGTCCCAAGTATCAGGAAGAATTTTTTCATGCTGAATATTGCATGCACATTTATCTTTATCGGGGTCTACATTGAGAAAGGCATGGGCCTGATCTTCCCCGGATTTGCTCCAAGTACACTCGGTGATATATATGACTACATGCCTAATTCAATGGAACTCTGGATATCGCTGGGAGTGTGGGCCATCGGGTTGCTTATATTTACCGTGGGAGCCAAGATTTGCATCGCCATTAAGACCGGTGAGATCGGGCACGCTGACCCGTCAGCTCATCATTAGCCTCTTACCATATTTTTTTCCCGTGAAAAATCCCCCTTGTTTAAGGGGGATTTTTTTATGTCTTATTGACTTGATTATATTTCTGAATTCTGATAATCTGAATTATGAAATAAATTAATCAGGAGGTGTACGCTATGTCGGTCGAAAAAGCGTCTGTTGCAGAAATAAAGGCCCGCGGCCAGCTAACAATTCCTAAAAAAATACGGGACCTGAGTAATCTTGAAGAAGGGCAGGTTGTTTCGATAATTTCGGTAGGGGATTCTCTTATTATTACCCCGAAAAGGCTTGAGCTTGATGAGGCAAGAAGGGAGATAAAGAAGATACTCAAGGCATCGCAATTGTCTCCCGAAGACCTTCTCTCCGGACTTAAGGAGGAAAGGGAGAAACTGTATAAGGAAAAGTATGGCAAAAAGAAGGCATAAGGTCTTTCTTGATTCAAATGTCATATTATCAGGTCTTCTTTCCGACAAGGGTTCTCCCCGCATAATACTTGATATATTGTCCCTTAATCTGCCAATTCTGTCCGGAGCAACAGGTCAATACAATATTATGGAAATAGAAAGAAATCTGGAAAAGAAGATGCCCGGCGTTCTTCCTGTTTACAGGAAATATCTTCCCGTAATAAACCTGGAGATTGTCCCTTTGCCGTCTTCAGATGAGGTAAAGCGTTTGTCTAAATATATTTCAGGAAAGGACGCTCCCGTATTAGCTTCAGCGATTTCATGCAAGGCTGATTATCTTGTTACCGGTGATAAGAAGGATTTTAATAAGCCGGGACTGAAAAGCAGATACGGATTTCAGATACTAAGCCCTTCAGAATTTGTTCAGGATGTGCTTCCGGAGATTTTGAGGTCTGTAAAATGAGTGAGATGCCACTAGCGTATTAAGAATAAATTTTGTCATTAGTTTTTAGGATTTTCCTTGTCAATGTCCCATTGTAAAGGATTGTTCTGAACATATTTCCTGAATTTGGATAGTTCAAGATCATTCCTGATTACCCTTTCGTAATAATTGCGTTGCCAGATGGGACAAAAGGTGTCTCGTATCTCATTGATTTTCACGGTCGTCTGATATTTGAAATATGCAATTATATTCCCCAACGTGGGTTCACGCCGTAGGGGCGGGGTCTTCCCGCCCTTCTTTTGAGGTTCGTACCTGTGTAAAGGGGTAGACATGTCCGGGGGCGAGAAGACCTCGCCCCTACAATTATCGTTTATGATTATTATTCCGTGAATGTGGTTAGGCAGGATAACATGTATGTCAAATTGCATATTCGAGAAACGTTCAGGAAGATGCTCTAAATATTTCTGAACAATATCCCCATATTCATTCAATATCATTTCCCCCGTATTAATTTGCCCGAACAGGCATTCCCTGTCTTTGGTGCAGATCGTAATGAAATATGCGCCTGATAGGGAATAGTCATATCCCTTTAAACGCACGGATCGCCTATGGTGTTTTTCCGGATCGTATTTCATTCTCAGCCCGTCCCCGTGTGAGGCACATTTAATGTGCCCTTAATAATGGAAGATTATAACATAAAGAAAAGGTTGTGAAGGCATAGCCTTTTCTGTAGGGGCGGGGTTCTCCCGCCCTTATTTCACACAATTTGTCAATGTAGGGGCGAGGTCTTCTCGGCCTTGCATACTGTTATTTTCTTGAAAATCAGGCTGGGCAGGGGTATGATATTTCATGGATTTGATGGATCTTTTCTATGGGAAGATACATGTAAATAATAATTATGCTCAGTAAAAAAAGAATCACTGCTTTCTTAGAACAATATAAAGAGCAAAAAAATGCTTATAAGGAATATGCAAATACGGTTAAATTTATACTTGAAACCCTTCTGAAAAATAATGGGTTTAATTATCAGGTTGTCTTTGCACGTGAAAAAGACTTTGATAAATTACAGGACAATTTTGAAATAAAAGAGAAATATGAAAGTCTTAGCCTAATAAAGGATCTCGCAGGATGTAGAGTTATTTTTTATCTTGAAAGTGACATTCAACGATTTATTACACACATATATAAAGAGTTTTCGGTTATTGAAACTATCCCGCATTACAGTCCGGACGATTATAATGCGCAGCACTTTGTCGTATATCTGAACAAAGACAGACTCCACCTTACTGAATACTCTAAATTTGAGGGATTGAGATGTGAAATACAGCTTACAACCGTCCTTTATCATGCATGGTCTGAAATGGCTCATGATATCACTTATACCCCCCCCTAAAGAATTGTCTCATTTTGATCAGCCTGCTTTTGAGTCCTTAAAAAAACAATTCTCGAATGTAATGCACAATCATATAAGGCAGGCGAGTTATAGTTTTGAATTTATTTATAAGCAATTTGAAAAGCTTAAACAAGGGAAAAAGGTATTTGACATTGAATTTCTTGGCGGGATTTTCGAAACATCCTCTAATAATGGATTGTATGAGAATCTTTCTCTGTTACGACAATATGTTCAGGAATTCGGAGATAAGACACCAAAAGAAATTGATATTATCAAGGTCTTAGAAAACGCCTTGAACAAAGCTAAGGAGACTGAACCGCTACCAATAAAAAGAACTCTTGGAACTATAGAAGGCAAGAATTATGTTTACATAGCAGATGTCTGCTTGGATATCCTGAGTGAGCTGAGATACTTCCACACCGAAAAAATATTTGAATTGCTTATTAGCCTCTCAATCGATTCTGATCATGCTGTAATGAAAAAAGCAATAGAGGTATTAAGCAGGCTTGCATCATATAATTTTCCTGTGCTCCAGAAGATCGGTTATTCTCCTCAACTCTTTATTTTGGATCAAATTAAAAAATGGGATCATGTAAAAATGATAGATCATTTCAAGGCTATAACTGAAATCGCCAGTCAGTTATTAAAGCCTTCATTTGAAGGGCATTCCATGACTGATTATAAAACGTTCACATTACGTTGTTACAAACTATTCTAAATTCAGCGAGCCGAAACCTCTATTTATAAAAAGCATTAAAGAATTAACAAAGAACAAGAATGCGGGATGGGTAAATAATATATTGCATCGTCCCGGATCTATTTGGGAATCACTTAACGAAAAAGACTTCGAAGTGATTATGGGAAATCTGTTGCTTGTGCCGAGGATTGATTATCATGCCGAAGAAATACTAATGCCTGTTGCTAACAAGTATCCCCAAAAAGCTATTCACTTCTTTTACAAGCGGGTGGAAAACAAGGAAAAGAACAAGGATGATTTCAATTATGATGCCATACCTTTTGATTTGCACAACCTCAATGAACCACTTCAAAAACAGGCTAAGGTTGTTATTGCTGATATCATTAAATGGTATTCACAGAAAACAGGAAGATTTGAGTGGGAAGCTAGCCATCTCATTCAAGCTATTTTTCCAGCCTTTAATAAGGAATTGGAGAAAGAACTCATCAGACTCATTAAATCGAGAAAAGAGAAAGATGCCAAAATTGTTCTATCGATTCTAAGAGCGTACAGAGGAGAACCCTTCTTGCACAATATTTGTAAGCATTTTGTAAAGCATTCACCATATGTAGAAAAATTCCAAAGCTCTTTGTTTATTGCCTTGTCTCAAACGGGGGTTGTTTCAGGAGAATATGGGTTTGTGAATGCTTACAAACAGAAGTTAGAGGAAGTTCAGTCATGGAAAAAAGATGGAAGCAAAGCTGTCAGATCATTCGTAAAAGAATACGAAGATGATCTGAATAAACAAATTGCATTTGAGCAAAAAAGAGCAGATGAAGATATTGAATTAAGGAAAAGAGAATATGGAGAATAGTAAAATTAGATAATCCCGCTTGCCTCTACTCATATAAAAAAATATTGAATCACGGTACTGATGATTGTCAGAATGGGAATAGCTTTTTTGATACAATCATAATGATTGAAAAACACCGTAGGGGCGAGGTCCTCTCGCCCTTGTTTCTCAACTGTTGCATTACGACATCCCCAAAGAAGGGCGGGAAGACCCCGCCCCTACAGAACGCCATCAGGACATAATTTTGCATATGCGATGTCCATATCCACCCCTACAGTTTTTCCCCATCATGTATTAGAATGAATGTTACCTTATGAAAAAATACCAGCTCAAATCGACCACCCATTTTGAACCTTCGATAGACTACGCATCCTATCTCAACCCCGAACAGCTTGCTGCTGTGACCTCTGAAGACGGGGCATCCCTTGTCATCGCTGGCGCTGGTTCGGGAAAGACAAGGGTAGTGACATACCGGGTCGCTTATCTCATTGAAAAGGGCGTTCCTCCATCAAGGATCATGCTCCTTACATTCACCAATAAAGCGGCAAGGGAAATGCTGCATCGTGTGGAGCTTCTTATAAAAGGTGAATCAAGGAGGGTATGGGGGGGCACATTCCATCATATTGGCAACATGATACTGCGCAGATACGGAGACGCTATTGACCTGAACACCAACTTCACGATTCTCGACGGCGAGGACTCCAAAGACCTTATCGAATCCTGTGTGGCAGAGCTGAAATTGAGGGCTGACAAGATGTTTCCGAAAGGGAATGTCCTGATGGACGTCATGTGCCGTTCCGTAGGCTCGGAAAGGGCACTGCAGGATGTAATTGAAGAAAGCTATTTACACCTCCTGATTTACAGTGATGAGATTGGTAAGGTGGCCGGGCGGTATATCGCTAAGAAGAGGGCCATGAACCTCGTTGACTTTGACGACCTGCTGTTTCTGTGGAAGAAAATCCTCGTTGATGTCCCTGCAATAAGAGAGAAGCTCTCACAGAGATTCCTCCATGTCCTCGTTGATGAATATCAGGACACGAACAGGATACAGGCGGAGATCGTGGATCTGATGGCGTCAGGGCATAAGAATCTCATGGTCGTAGGCGATGACTCACAGGCCATATACTCTTTCCGGGGGGCCTGCTTTGACAATATTATAGAGTTCCCTGAAAGATACCCTGAGACAAAGATCTTCAAGCTCACGACAAACTACCGCAGTTCGGAAGAGATACTGCGGCTTGCTAATGAAAGCATATCGTACAATACAAGGCAGTTCCCGAAGGTGCTGAATTCCCTTAAAAGGACCGGTCCGCTGCCTGCGCTGATACCTCTGAAAAATATGTCCCAGCAGGCGGAGTTTGTTTCGCAAAGGATACTTGATCTCGTGGATGAGGGTGTCCCGATGAAGGAGATCGCTGTTCTCTACCGCTCCCATTTCCAGTCAATGGATTTGCAGATGGAGCTCACAAGGAGGAGAATCCCCTATGAAATAAGGTCAGGGCTGAGGTTTTTTGAGCAGGCGCATATCAAGGACATCATATCTTACCTGCGCGCTGTTCTGAATCCTATGGACGAGATTTCGTGGACAAGGATTTTAAAACTGACTCCGGGTATCGGCAGCGTGACAGCGCGAAAGATATGGGAACATGTAAAGACATCTGGACATCCTTTGGCAACTGTGGCATCGGAAGAAATCATGAAGCTGCTTCCCAAAAGAGGCTTAGAAGGCTGGTCTGCATTTAAAAACAATATGTCCGGGCTGGAAGAAGAATCTGTCATGAGCAATCCTTCAGAAACGATAAGGCAGCTCCTTGCAAACGGCTACGACGATTATCTTAAACGCAGCTTTGAAAATTACACGGAGAGAAGAGAAGACATAGAACAGCTCTCGAATTATTCAAACAGCTTTAAATCGACGAGCGATTTTCTGAGCGACCTGGCCCTCCTCACCAATGTTCAGGCTGAAGACATTGTCGAGCCGGACGAAGAGGGGGAAACCATCGTCCTGTCCACGATCCACAGGGCAAAGGGCCTGGAGTGGTCGCGGGTGTTTATCATCGGGCTGACTGACGGGAGTTTTCCCTCGGCACGGTCTATGGGTGACACGGAAAGCGAAGAAGAAGAGAGAAGGGTCTTTTATGTCGCGCTCACCAGGGCCAAGGACGAGCTTTATCTCTGTTATCCCATAATGGACAACCGCTGGTATGATGGAGCCATCGTGAAACGGCCGTCTCTTTTCATACAGGAGCTCCCGGAGAATGCTTATGAGAAGTGGGAGATAGAAGATTAGATCATAATCTGCAGGACTGACAATAATATTTACAAAATAATGTCATATTGCTGACAGTCTTGTTTTGCCACCTTCGATAACTCCTTAATATTCAAATCAATTCATGTTGGCATTCATTTTGCAATTAGCATTTAACAAATAAATAAGTTGAGATATTGACTATATATGAGCAAAAGAATGTTAGACAGATTACCAGGAGATAATAAAAAGATGGCGGTCATAGCCGCTGACTATACTGCAGCATATTTAGATAAAGAAAAGAGAAATATTCTGGAAGCGAAAAGAGAGCTGGACCGCTCACGCCGGGAACTGGAGCTGGTTTGTTATATGGCATCACATGATCTGCAGGAGCCTCTCCGGATGGTTGCGAGCTACACGCAATTACTGGCAAAAAGATACAGAGGGATGCTCGATGACGATGCCGACGATTTCATCTCTTGCGCGGTTGACGGCGCAGCCCGGATGCAGCGGCTCATAAACAATATGCTCGCATTTTCCCGTGTCGATAAAAAAAAGGGAAAGGAATTAATACCGACTGACTGTGAATATGTTTTACGCAGCGCAGTGGCTGATCTTGAGCTTGTTATAAAGGAAAGCGGCGCTGTGATAACGTGCGACCCTATGCCGGTTGTCATGGCCGATGATGTGCAGTTGATCCAGGTTTTTCAGAATCTTATAGGGAATGCCGTCAAATTTCACGGTGACGGAAAGCCGGAAATACATGTCGGCGCGGAACGAAAAGAATACGAGTGGATTTTTTCTGTAAGGGACAACGGGCTAGGCATAAAAGACATGGACAGGGAACAAATTTTTATTATGTTTGTGCGGGCACATGACAGGGAAAAATATTCAGGGACAGGCATCGGGCTTGCAATCTGCAAAAAGATCGTAGAGCATCACGGCGGGCGTATCTGGGTGGAATCGGAGCCTGAGAAGGGTTCTGCGTTTTATTTTTCAATCCCGGTGGAGGCGGGCGGCTATGACAACACAGACAATCAGTAAACCTATAGATATATTGCTGGTCGAAGACAATCGGGGCGATGTCCGGTTGTTCAGGGAAAACCTGTCCGAATCAGGGGGACATCAATATGAACTTACGTGTGCGTATAATCTCGATGAGGCGCTCCGGCGTCTTGATGATGAGCAATATGATGTAATCGTGCTGGACCTCACGCTGCCGGACAGCCGAGGGATCAACACATTAACAAGTGTGCGCATGCATGCCCCGCAGGTACCTGTAATATTACACACTACTGTTAATGATGAAGCTCTTGCTGTCACGGCATTGCAGAACGGCGCACAGGACTACCTGATTAAAGGCCAGGCCGACGGCAGCATGCTCAGCCGGTCTATCCGCTATGCCATTGAACGGCACCAGGCCGGGGAAAGGGAAAACCGGATGGCCTATTTCGATGCCCTTACCGGTTTGCCGAACCGCAGGCTGTTTAACGACCGCCTCAATCAGGCGCTCTCCCGCGCGCAGCGTTATGAGGAGAAAGTGGCGCTGCTGTTTATTGATCTGGATGGTTTCAAACCTGTCAACGATTCCCTCGGGCACGATATGGGGGACCTGCTTTTGCAGGAAGTCGCAAGACGGCTGGAGGGCTGTCTCCGCAAGTCAGACACGGTTGCCCGGATAGGCGGTGATGAATTTACCTGTATACTGCCTCATATTGAAAGAGTCTCTCACATTAATGTGGTAGCGCATAAAATTCTCAATGCATTAAACCGGCCGTTTGATTTGAAAGGCCAAAAGATACATATTTCAGGAAGCATCGGCTCCAGCCTTTTCCCTGATGATTCAGCTGATTGTGAAGAACTGATAAGTAATGCAGACGCCGCGATGTACCATGCGAAAAAACAGGGCAAAAATAACGTCCAATTTTCTGTTGACAGCCTGAAGTAAAAAAGCTGTTGGTGCCGGACTGACAGCGCATTTCTCAGCCGGACGGGTTTATTTCTAAACCTTTCCCCCCCAGTTGCCTCAAAACAAAATGTTACCGAAGGAGTGCTGACTCAAGGTGATTTTTTATAACAAGTTTTGAATATCTTTTTCAGTTTATCTTCAATCGCTTTTCTTAGATCAAATGGATTCAGGGTTTGAAACAATT
>JAGVNU010000111.1 GCA_020053105.1 Thermodesulfovibrionia bacterium | reverse complement strand
TCTTTGACCCGTTCGACTTGCATGTGTTAAGCGCGCCGCCAGCGTTCGTTCTGAGCCAGAATCAAACTCTCAATTATAAATTGACTGCGGGCCTACTTTTTAGTTCTCAAAGATCAGATTTAATAGAATGGAGATTCTAAGTATATCACCATCTACAGAAAAAATACGAACCATGAAGCTACCATGGCCTAATAAAATTACTTCTTACAAGAATGTTATCAAGTATTAAGCATGATATTTTTACCACAAATCGTTTACTCAGTCAATACTTTAAAATCATCGATTATTCCCAATTATCGGTCTATAATCTGGTTTTGCTGAATATATCTGGGAATATATCAGATATGCTAATAAATGAAAAGTCTCTTTTTTTCTACATCATCATTCATGTAACAATAAACACAAATGGGATTCTTAATACCAAGACATCAATAACCACTTAACTTATAAAGTTATTTTCTTCAGGAAACCTTTTGAAAATATGAGTTATCTAAACATTTCAAATTGTTGACACGCACTTAATACAGTTGCTATAGTAAAAGCTCCCTTCACCTGAGAGTGCTAATTGAAATGAGCAAACTTGACATAAGACGAAAAGAAATACTATGGGCAATAATTCAATGCCATATCGACCTTAATATTCCTGTCGGGTCGATGTTAATTGCCCGGCGATTTCCAGTTGGTTTATCCCCCGCCACTATACGAAATACAATGGCCAAGTTAGAAGAGATGGGATATATAACTCAACCGCACACATCAGCCGGAAGACTACCTACAGAAAAAGGTTACAGGTTCTATGTTGATACCCTTATCAATGAGCAAACATTGTCGATTAATTCTAATCTGACAAAGGAACTATCCGACAGGCTCAGTATTATCAGCCAGGACAGTGATTCGCTGATTAAGGAAGCTGCCAGAACCCTTTCTTTATTCTCCTGTTACCTTGCAATAGCTACCCCTCCCAAAATAGAAGACATATTATTGAAGCGCATCAAATTCATTAAATATGAAAACAAAAAAGTCTTAGCCGTTATTATTTCTGACGATGGCGTAGTCAAAAACAGGATTATTGAATTAGATAAAATATATACGCAGAAGCATCTTGATATGGCATCTAATAAATTGAATTGTGAATTCAGCGGGCTTACAATAAAAAAAGTCAGGGAAAAAATATCCTACCAATTGTACAAGGAAAAAACAGTGTGCGATCAATTGGTAACCAACCTGCTCTGTCTCTGTAACGTTATTATTCCGCCAGAAAATGACGATTCATATTTGAACGGACTTTCCGGCACGTCCAACCTTCCCGACTTTGCCACCATGGAACAGATTAAAGAAATATTAAGGGCTATCGAAGACAAGCGGTTTATGCTAAAATTACTTCAACTTGTAAGTGAGTCTAAAGGTACTCAGGTTTTTGTTGGGATGGAAAATATCTTCCCCACAATGAGTGAATTAAGCATGGTTGTATCTACCTACAGCAAAAATAAATTCATCAGCGGAGCCGTAGGAATAATCGGGCCTACCAGGATGAATTATAAAAAAATGATTTCGATCGTCGATCACACCGCAAAGGCGCTATCTCAGAGATTATCAGAAACTTAATAAGCACTAAGATATCTCGAAGGAGAATTATATATGGCAGAAGAAGAAAAACAGTTTCTGGAAGATACTGAACAGACAAATATCGGGCAAGAAACATCCCGTGAAGATGTCACTGAACTGGATACAATAGAAAAATTTAAAAAATCTATTGAAGAAGCAAACAATAAATATATCAGACTCTATGCCGATTTTGAAAATTACAGGAAAGTTACAGCCAGAAATAAAGAAGACCAGCTGAAATATGCAAATGAAGATTTATTGACCGATATTCTTACTGTTATTGATCACCTTGAGTTGGCGCTTCAGCACTCCGCTGGGAATGAAACGTCAAATGCTCTGGCTGAGGGAGTTCAGCTGACCCTGAAAGAGCTTAAAAGTGTACTTGAAAAGCACGGGTTGGCAACTATAGATGCATTGGGTAAACCGTTTGACCCCTTTGTTCATCATGCCATGTCCCAGATTGAATCTGAGGACGCAGTTGAAAATACTGTAGTGAAAGAGTTTAGAAAGGGCTATATGTTGAGAGATAGAGTTTTAAGAGCAACTCTGGTAGGAGTAGCAAAAAAACCGCCCATGTCCAGCGCTTCGAGAGACAGCAGCTCTGAAAATCAATCTGATTCAAAAAGCTAATAATTAATAATAAAGATAAAGGAATCTTCGAGGAGGAAGAGAGTTATGGGAAGAGTGATTGGGATAGACCTTGGAACTACTAATTCAGTCGTATCTGTGATGCAAGGCGGCGAGCCGACTGTAATCGCTAACCAGGAAGGCACCAGAACGACTCCGTCAGTAGTGGCCTTTACCGACAAGGGAGAAAGATTAGTCGGGCAGATCGCTAAAAGGCAGGCAATAACAAACCCTGAAAATACGGTTTTCTCTATCAAAAGACTGATGGGAAGAAAATTTGATTCCCGTGAATCAAAGGAAGCTCAAAAAAAACTGCCTTACAAAATTGTCAGGGCTTCCAATAGTGACGCGCATGTAGAATGTCACGGAAAGACATATTCTCCGCCTGAGATTTCCGCTATGATCCTGCAGAAACTTAAACAGGCTGCGGAGGACTATCTGGGCGAAGCCGTAACCGATGCGGTCATAACAGTGCCTGCATACTTTGATGACAGCCAGCGGCAGGCGACAAAAGACGCCGGCAAGATTGCGGGACTGAATGTATTGAGAATAATTAATGAGCCGACAGCAGCTTCTCTGGCTTACGGCATGGACAAAAAGAAGGAAGAGAAAATAGCAGTTTACGACCTCGGCGGCGGCACCTTCGATGTCTCTATTTTAGAAATTGGAGAAGGCATTGTTGAAGTTAAATCCACTAACGGCGATACTTACCTCGGCGGTGATGACTTCGATATTATAATAATGGATTGGCTGGTTGATGAGTTTAAAAAAGACAACGGAATCAATCTTCGCAATGATAAAATGGCGTTGCAAAGATTGAAGGAAAACGCCGAGAAGGCAAAAATAGAATTGTCATCCGCCATGGAGACAGAGATTAATCTGCCGTTCATTACGGCAGATGCCACCGGACCTAAACATCTGGTCGTGAAGCTTTCCCGCGCCAAGTTCGAGCAGCTTACCGAAGACCTTATTAACAGGACTATCGGCCCTTGCAAGACAGCATTGGCGGATGCGGGACTAAGCGCGTCGGACATTCATGAGGTAATACTCGTAGGAGGACAAACCAGAACACCCAGGGTCCAGCAGATTGTGAGAGAATTCTTCGGGAAAGAACCTTCCAAAGAAGTCAACCCGGACGAAGTGGTTGCCGACGGCGCTGCAATCCAGGCAGGTGTACTGAAAGGTGAAGTCAAAGACGTACTCCTCCTTGATGTTACTCCACTTTCACTTGGTATAGAAACTCTGGGTGGAATCTTTACCAAGCTTATTGAAAAGAATACGACTATCCCTGTAAAGAAAAGTCAGATATTTTCTACTGCAGCAGATAACCAGCCGGCTGTTTCCATTAAAATATGCCAGGGGGAACGGGAGATGGCCGCGGACAATAAAATGCTGGGTAATTTTGAATTAGTCGGCATTCCTCCTGCTCCCAGGGGCATTCCGCAAATAGAGGTAACTTTCGACATTGACGCAAACGGCATTCTCCATGTTTCCGCCAAAGACAAGGGGACCGGCAAAGAACAGTCAATCCGAATCACGGCCTCCAGCGGGCTTTCAGAGGATGAGATAAAAAATATGACAAAGGACGCAGACGCTCACGCTTCTGAAGACAAGAGAAAACGTCAGCTTGCGGAGGCGAAAAATGAAGCTGATACCCTAGTATATACCGTCGAAAAATCACTGAAGGATTATGGAGACAAAGTTACCGCAGATGATAAAAATAAAATCAATGCGGCGCTTGAGAAGTGTAAAAAACTTAAAGACACTACAACAGACCCCGATGAACTGAAAAAGGCCATTGAAGAACTCACTGCGGCATCGCATAAGATGGCAGAAGAAATATATAAAGCAGGGGCGGCAGGTGCAGGCGCTCAGCAGGGAGCATCCGGCGCAGAAGAAGCACACAAGGAAAAAGAGGATGTTGTTGAAGCTGAGTTTGAAGATGTAGATAAAGACAAAAAGGAGTAAGAAGACAGGATTAAGGTTACAGGGGTCAGGCAATTAAAACTGGTCCCTATGCATAACGCCTGACAGTTAATAAAATGGCAAAAGATTATTATCAGACATTAGAAGTAGACAAAAATGCATCCGATGCAGATATAAAAAAAGCTTACCGGAGACTCGCCCTTAAATATCATCCTGACAGGAACCAGGATGATAAAACGGCTGAAGATAAATTTAAGGAAATTAATGAAGCCTATACCTGTCTGAGCGATCCGCAGAAAAGGGCCAACTATGACCAGTTCGGTACAGCCGACGGAGCTGGCGCAGGATTTGGCGGTTTCGGTGGCTACGGTGATTTCAGTGGAAATTTTGGAGATATCTTTGAAGATGTCTTTGGGAATATATTCGGCGATTTATCCGGGAGAAGGCGGACGCGGCCCACTAAAGGCCAGGACCTCCGTTACGATCTGGAAATAAATCTTAAAGAAGCGGTATTCGGCACCGAGAAAAAAATCAATATCCCTCGTTGGGAGAATTGCTCAGCATGCGAAGGGACAGGGTCAAAACCGGGTAAGGGTCCGACTGTCTGTCAAACCTGCAGGGGCACAGGGCAGACCAAACTCCAGCAGGGCTTTTTTACGATTGCAAGGACCTGCGGCACATGCGGCGGGGAAGGCAAAGTTATAACCGATCCCTGCACCAAATGTAAGGGCCATGCCAAGGTAAGAAGGGAGCGCTCAGTTTCTCTCAAGATACCGGCCGGGGTAGATACAGGAATACGATTAAAAGTTACCGGTGAAGGCGAGGCAGGAAGCCACGCAGGACCTAACGGCGACCTGTATGTGGTCCTTCATGTCGAACCACATCCTTTCTTTAAACGAAAGGACAACGACCTGCTGTGTGAAGTGCCGATCTCATTTGTGCAGGCATCGCTTGGCAGTGAAATTGAAGTGCCTACTATCGACGGAGCGGAAACGATTAAAATCCCTGCGGGGACACCTTCGGGCAGGGTTTTTCATCTGAAGGGGAAGGGAGTCCCCAAATTGGGCGGTTACGGAAAAGGCGACCAGTTTGTGTCCGTATTTGTTGACGTCCCAAAGAAGCTCACTCCGAGACAAAAAGAGCTGCTGAAGGAATTTGCGGAAATCAGTGGTGACGATGTCTCAAAAGGGTTCATGGACAAAATCAAGGACATGTTTCAGAACAACACCCAGCACAGAGAAGCAAAATAGCGGCAGTACAGAGTTATGCCTGACACCCTCCATCTGTGTAAACCGGAGACCAGGGATGACCAGGTTTGCTATCTACTATGACCCGAATATTTCTTCCGCCCGAAGAGTTGACATCAGAGGAGATTATCATAACAGGCGACAATGCACGCCACCTCGCCCTTGTTCTGAAAATACATCCGGGGGAACCAATCACGGTCTTTGACGGACAGGGATGCAGATACGACTGCACTGTTATGAAAGTTCATAAAAATGAAGTTATCGTGCAGTTGATGAACAAGACCCCCTACTCTGCCGAGTCGCCGCTTCTCATTACCCTTGCACAAAGTCTCCCCAAAGGTGACAAGATGGACCTGATTATACAAAAGGCCACCGAGCTGGGAGTCAGGGAAGTCATCCCTCTTGTAACAGAGAGGTCCCAGGTGCGCCATACACATAAAATCGAGCGGTGGAGAAAAATTGCTCTCTCGGCATCCCGGCAGTCAGGGCGGGACAAGATACCGGAAATTCATGAGCCACTTGATTATAAAGAGTATCTTAACTCCCCTACCGGAAAGTGCGGCAACGGGGAATTCACTGGAATAATCTTCTCCGAAAAGCACAAGACAAGAAATTTAAAACAGGTCCTGAGCGGTTTCCGGGAAACAAAACCGATAACTGTGTTGGTCGGCCCCGAAGGAGGGTTTTCTAAAGGAGAAGTGAGTGCGGCAGTTGAAAAAGGGTTTATTGAGGCCTCGATGGGACCGCGCATCCTCCGCACCGAGACAGCGCCGATTGCTGCAATAAGCATTATTCAATATGAACTGGGCGATCTGGGGTGACTTCCCTGTTTGGAAAAAATGGCTGCCAATAATAAATACTTTATTATTCTGTATCAGGGCTGCACAGGCTTGAGATTCCTGTTCTTTTCGACCCACCTGTCATAGGCATAATCTAATATCTGGCTCTTCACTTCTTTGTTTATCTCGGTAAATTCTATCCCTATCAGGCATTTGTCCTGAAGCTGTTCCTTCCAGGCAACATTGCCGGAAACCGGGATGAATGTATCGTTATAAGGGAGTTTAAGCTCCAGGTCCATAGGGGATTTTAATGCAAAACCGATAGCCTGCGACTCAAAACACAAGCCGCTGCGGGAGAAGTTCTTTGTCACTCCGCTGATATGTTCATCTGTGTTCTTTGAGGCACTGAAAGCAACATCAAGTGAAACGTCGAATCTCATATACTTTCTTCTGTCGCTTAACATATTTATTCTCCTTAATACGGAAGATATATTACAGAATGATTTACCTTCTTCGAGCCATTTTCCTGACGAAATTATTCTAACCTTTTTAATAATAAATTAATAGAAAAATTACAGACTAATACAAAAAGATTTAACGGTTAAAACAGCAGGGATTCCCCCTGCCGTTTTAAACCTGGACGCTGTGCGATTAATAACAAATACGGATTTCATGTAGTACATTCCTTGTTCACTGAGGACGGGACCGCTTTGCTTTCAGCTATTTTCTGCAGATGTTGTATTTCCTGCATGGCCGCTATTTCATTGCCGTACATTGCGTGATTGTCCCTGCTTCTCGCCAGACTCCATATAACAACGGAACACCCGGCAGCAATAAAGCACAGGATGCCGGCAAAGACAAAGGCTATTACATAAGCATGAGTCGCGTCATAGAGCACACCTCCCACAACAGGTCCCAAAATACCTGCAACGCCGTAGGCGGTAAATATCCACCCGTAGTTCATCCCGAGATTTTTTGTGCCGAAATAGTCCGCGGTTGCTGACGGAAAGAGTGCAAAGATGCCTCCGAAATTAAGCCCTACCCAGGCAGATGCGATAAAAACGGCCAACGGCGAGTTAATATTAACCATAAGCATAAAGGCCATTCCCTGAAAGAGAAACATTATCATCATGGCGCGCGGCCTGTCGATTAGGTCACTGACCTTGCCCCAGAAGATCCTCCCGATGGCATTAAAAATGGCGAGTATGCCGACAGGTTCCATAAAACGTCCGAACCCGCCCATCCATTCCGGCGCAAAGGTCTTTCCATTCATGATAGCGCCCATCAGCGGTTTCCACTGTCCGATAGCCATGAGTCCTGATGTGGCCCCGAAGATGAATGTGATCCACAGCATGCACGCAAGTGGTGTGTTCAGCATCTCCTGCCATTCAATCTCTGCATGGGTCTTGATCTGGATCCGCTTTGCATGCCATCCCGGCGGCTGCCATCCGGGTTCCGGGTTTTTAAGAAGTGTGGCCCCCAAAAGGACAGCAACAGCGCTGGTAATGCCGTGCAGGATGAAAAACATCTTCCAGCCGATGCCGAACCCGCTTCCCTGGGTAATGCCTAAAGCAACGAGGAGAATATGAGATATCCCCATTGCCTCTCCTCCCGGTCCCTGCGGCAACAGAAGCGTGGACGCCGGGCCTGCAAAAAAGAGGGCGCCAGCCCCGAAGCCTGCTACAGACAGTCCTGTAACCAGACCCTTCTTGTCCGGAAACCACTTCATCGCGGCAGCTATGGGACAGACATATGCGAAACCGATCCCCGCACCTCCTATTACCCCATAAGTTAAATAGAGCGACCACGGCCTGCTTTCTGCGACCAATACCGAGCCGAGCAGAAATGACAGACCCAGGAGAACGCCTCCGATAGAGGCCACTTTTCTCGGCCCGATTTTATCCTGCAGTCTGCCGGCAGGAATCATGACCGCAGCAAAAGTCAGCAGGGCAATGGAAAAGGCCCACTGTGTAGTAGTACGGTCCCATCCGAATTCCGTCTCCAACGGCTTAACAAAGACGCTGAATGCGTAGACTGTGCCGAGGATGATCTGTACAATCATGGCGCCTGCCAGGACTGTCCAGCGGCTGCTTTTTTGATTCTCTGTCATATACTTGCCTCCAGGTTAAAATTAATAATATAAGCCCGCTCCGGAACATTAAGGCAATATCAATGCCATCTTGCAACAGGTTGAAATATAAGATTACTCTTAGCGCGTCATGAAATGATAAACAAGAAAATGACTGGCCGGCGACGGAAAAGTGACATGCTTTAATCCTTTGCGATTTGGGGTACCCCCCATGTCCCTCTTTTTTCTTCTACACGGCCTTGACAAGTATCTCTAAACTGCTATCATTGTTTCATGGGCAATAATATATTGCTCATCATACCCTTGCAATGTTGGCCTGAAGGAGGTGAGACAGGATGAAAAAGCCTTTGAGCGAAAAGGCCCTTTTGAGGGAGGCCGCTTTCTGGGGAGGACTTAAGAAGATAGCAAAAGACAACCCCGGCAAGATCTGCCGCAAATGAAAGGGCTGAAAAAGCTGATAGTTGCTGGTCAAGCAACAAAGACAGGGATATGGCAGTGCCTTCAAAGTGCGCTCAGGGTGCACAGGTAGCTGCCATATCTTTTTATAAGCACAGTTCTGACTGCGTTGTCAGCAAACATAATTTATATGGGCCTTCACTATGTCAATTAATAATTCATTTGATTTTTTTATACAGTGGCATCTTACGGAGAAATGTAATCTTCATTGCAGTCACTGCTACCAGACAGGGAAGCAGATGTATGAGATGACGCTGTCTGAGATAAAAGATACGGTAAATGAAATATCCGATACTCTGGGCATATGGATGAAAACCTATGGCATAAACTTTACCCCGAGTGTTAATTTAACAGGGGGAGAGCCCTTCCTGAGAAAAGACCTCTTCGAAATCCTGGATGAATTCCGCAGCAGCGGTTTTGAAATATACCTTCTCTCAAACGGCACCCTTATAGATAAAGACAGGGCGCAAAGGTTGTATGGCCTTGATGTAAAAGGGGTACAGGTCAGCATTGAAGGCCCCCGGAAAATACATGATTCGATCAGGGGCAGGGACAGTTTTGCGGCCTCTCTCCGGGGAGTAGCCTACCTGCTTGACGCCGGGCTGGAAGTGACTCTGAATGTCACTTTGTCTTATTTAAATGACGATTATTTTATGGACCTGTTCCGCTTATCTTCGGCCCTCGGAGTGCAAAAACTCGGCTTTTCGAGGCTAGTACCTTCAGGGAGGGGAGAGGCCCTGCTGAATGAAATGTTGAACACTGAAGACGTGAAAAGCCTGTATGATAAAATTTTTTCCATGAACTTGAACGGACTCGAAATTGTAACCGGAGATCCAGTTGCTTCGCAGTCAAGAAGGGGGCCCCAGGATATGGACGACGGCGACATCGCACTGGGAGGATGCGCGGCAGGAATATCAGGGCTTACGATACTGCCGGATGGTACACTGCTGCCCTGCCGGCGGCTGCCGGTCCCTATCGGTAACATATTAAAAGATTCATTACGGGAAGTATGGGCCTCATCTGAGGTGCTGAATGCCCTGCGTGACCGGAGCATGTATAAGGGAAAGTGTGGTTCATGCAGCAAGTGGGCGCACTGCAGGGGCTGCAGGGCCATAGCCTATTCGTATTCAAATGCAAGGGGGCAGGGTGATTTTCTCGCCCCAGACCCACAGTGTTTTATAAATCAATAAAGGGAGTGCTTGGTTATGTCTGAAAAAGCGAGAAAACCTCACCCCTGATCCACCGCCTTTATATCCACAATCTTTTCAACAGGCACAACGATCCACCCTGATTCAGACTGAAGATGCACCTCGCTTGATCCAACCTCAATTAAAATGCCCCGGTACACAGTCTCAAATGTAATGACCTCAACTTCCCTGCCAGTCAATTCCTGCATTACGCCTTCCTGTTTATGCTGTTTACAAATTCACCGCCCAATAGAAAGATACACGACAAGTAGTACATCCATAAGAGAAACAAAATAAAAGTTGTTAATGAACCGTATATGGTCCCGATGTAAGAGACGTTGCTAACGGCCCAGGTAAAGATATGTTTTGCTATCTCCCACAGGACCGTAAAAAGCAGTGCGCCGGCGAATGCGACTCTTGTGCCTACTTTTACATGGGGCACAATTTTATATACGGTAGTAAATGTAAGCAGTACCAGCAAAAAGGGGGCGACGTATCGAAGTAATATGCCTGCCCTGTAACTTAATCCGATCCCGAATATCTGTATCGGATTGTGCCTGAATACGCTGGCAAAGGAGCTTACCGTAAATGAAACGAGCCAGAAAAATATCACCAGTGTCACTATGAAAAGGGTCCAGAACAGCGACAGCAGGAAATGCCTTTTCTTGGGTACCTTAAATATAACGTCCATCGCCCGCTCCACTGAATAAAAGAGCTGCAGCGCCAGAAATCCGTATATAACGAGTGTGATAACACTTATGCCTCTATAGGTAATCAGGTTTCTGATTTCACCGGTGATCCCTCCGGTGGCTGATGGGAAAAAACTGGTGAGCTTTGAAAGCAGGAAATGATACAGTTCCTGGTTGCCTCCGAGTATATAACCGAAGAGCGCAACAATCAGTATGCTCAGGGGAATCAGCGACACCATAAGGAAATAGGCTATCGAGGCCGCAAGATACAGACAATCATCCTGGAAAAAAGATTTGAGACTGACGCCAATGGTTTTTATGGAGAACATTTATTGTCAAGTAAACAGGTTTATGAAATAAAATCCTACTCCTTCTTCCTCTCTCTGACATATACTTCTACAGGAACACCCTCAAATGTAAAATGCTCCCTCAACTGCTTTTCCAGAAATTTTATATACTGCTCCTTAATCCCCTCCTTTATGTTAGTAAATATCGTAAAACCGGGGGGATTGGTCTTGACCTGGGTAATATAATATATTTTTACGCGCCTGTTGCGATACATGGGAGGCTCCTGCTTTACAAGCGCCTTTTTGAGAAAGATATTGAGATCATGAGTGGCTATCCTCTTTGAACCTTCAGCAATGATCCTGTCAACCAGAGGGAAAATATTCGTCATCCGCTTTTTACTTAACGCTGAAATGGTCAGAATCGGGACATGCCTCAAAAACCAGAGTTTTTGATATATCTGTTCTTTCACTTCGTCAACTGACACGGAGTCCTTATCTGCAAGGTCCCATTTATTATAAATAATGACAGCCCCCTTTTTAGCGGCAAAAACAGCCCCGGCTATTTTCTGGTCCAGCTCGACAATCCCGGTGGAGGCATCAAGGACAATCAGCGCAATGTCGGAATCCTCAACATTTTTTAAAGTCCTCATAAAGGAATATCTCTCGATAGTTTCCGCCATCTTGCCTTTTTTGCGTATACCGGCCGTGTCAACCAGGATATATTTTCTGCTGTAATATGAACATACCGAATCTACCGCATCCCTAGTTGTGCCGGGAGTTGAGCTGACAATCATCCTCTCTTTGCCGAGCAGAGAGTTCACCAGTGTGGATTTTCCGACATTAGGTCTTCCGACAATTGCTATTCTGGGGTATTCTGTTTTTTCTTCATCTCCTGAAGATAATAAGGGAGACATCCCCTCCATCAGTTCTTCAAAGCCGTATCCATTAAGCGCCGAAAGGGGGAATATATCGACGCCGAGAGAATAAAAATCACCAATATAGCTGCTTTCTTTTTTAGGCCCGTCTATTTTATTTACTGAATAAAATACCCGTTTACCGTATTTCCTCAGTTCATTGATCAGTTCAATGTCCAGCGGCAGAAGACCACTTTCACCGTCCAGCAGCAATAGTATAATGTCAGCTTCCTCAACCGCAAGGAGCAGTTGTTTTTTCACCTCCCCGGCAAATTCATCATCACCCTCATGCTGAAAGCCGCCAGTGTCTACAACCCAGAAAGATTTGCCTTCCCATGCCGCCTCTCCGTAGAGTCTGTCCCGTGTGACTCCTGGAAAATCATCGATAATGGCCTGCCGCTTCCTGATCATCCGGTTAAACAGAGTGGACTTACCTACGTTTGGTCTGCCTACAACTGCTACTATCGCTTTTCGCATTATCTTCCTGTCATATTTGAGAAAAATGGGGGAATTTACTATTAAGTACTTAATTATAGCACAGGGCTGCTTTCAGAAAAGCAGGGAATGGTTTAATAACCTGATATTTAACAACAAAATAACACCCCATTATTAGTGTGATTTGAAAATTGACCCAATTTGTGTACGCATGTTATCATTGATTAATGAAGAAAGCGATCTTAATCTGCTCTATCGTTGTGTTCATCAATTCCTTCTGTCTGACCTCCCGCGCCGACATTTATAAACATACAGATTGCGACGGAGTAATACATTTTACAAACATTCCCGATGGCAACGGCTATACAAAAATATTAAGTGAAAATAATTCCCCGATGGGGGAATACGATCATATAATAAGTACCAAGTCTTACAAATATAATATTGAGCCGGCAATAATTAAAGCGGTAATAACTGCGGAATCCAACTGGGACCCCAAGGCCATATCCCACAAAGGCGCCATAGGATTGATGCAGCTTATGCCCACGACAGCGGAGGATATGCGGGTCACCAACCCTTTTGACCCGGAAGAAAACATAGAAGGCGGCACAAAATACCTGAGGCACCTTCTCAACCGATTCAATGGAGACCTCGATCTTGCGCTCGCAGCGTATAATGCAGGGCCTGCGAGGGTGGAAAGAACCGGAGGCATCCCGGCAATACCCGAGACAATCCAGTATGTCAAAAAAGTAAACAAGCTCTACAACGGCAAGCCCACGGGGAAAAACTTAAGAATATACAAAGTGACATACGACGACGGTTCAGTGCTTTATACAAATACTCCGCCTGATTAACATATCATCTTTCAAATTTCTTCCTAATAATCTAAAATATTATCCCAATGACAGATATAGCATTACTGCGTGACAGGATACTGGACCTAAAAGAAAAGAAAAAAGCCATTATTCTGGCACACAATTACCAGCGTGAAGAAGTGCAGGACATTGCAGACCATACCGGAGACTCTCTGGAGCTTTCCCGCATTGCCGCATCGATTGATTGCAGGATAATAGTGTTTTGCGGAGTACATTTTATGGCTGAAAGCGCTTCGATTCTTTCCCCGGACAAAACGGTTCTCCTTCCAGAAATCAAGGCTGGCTGCCCAATGGCTGATATGATTACTGTCAGCGGTCCCAGGAATCTTAAGAACTACTTCCCCGGCTTTGAATATACGAGAGGATACAGGTACCCCGCTGAATTCACCTTAAGAGAGATCAAGAAACTGCATCCCGGAGTCCCGGTAGTCACTTACGTCAATACTACGGCGGAAGTAAAGGCGGAAAGCGATATTTGCTGCACTTCAGCCAATGGAGTAAAGATAGTAGAGTCCCTGAACACTGACAAGGTCATATGCGTACCCGACAGGAACCTTTCAGCCTGGATTGCCAAAAACACCAAAACAGAGGTAATTGCATGGGACGGCTTCTGCCACGTACACGACAGGGTCACGGCAGATGATGTTGATAAGGCCCGGCGGGATCATCCCAATGCGGTAGTACTTGCTCATCCCGAGTGCAGAATGGAAGTCCTTGAAAAAGCAGACCACGTGACCAGCACCTCAGGGATGCTCAGGTTTGCGAAGTCATCCCCAACAAAAGAATTTATAATAGGAACAGAGACAGGCTTGATGTACGGTCTGAGGAAACAAAATCCTGACAAAACATTTTATTCATTGAGAAACGACATGGTGTGCCCCAATATGAAAAAAACTTCTCTCCAAAGTGTTCTGCACGCCCTTGAAACTGAAACATACAAAATTAAGGTCCCTGAAGAAATCAGGGTCCCCTCCAAAAGAGCGCTTGACCGGATGCTGGAAGTCAAATAAAATTCACCTTTCACTCCCGATGTATCACTTACACGCTGCAAAAAATCTCTTTCAGTTATACTTATAAATCATGACTCCCCTTGTACAATGCATAATTGACAGGATCATTAAAGAAGGGCCCATAACCTTTGAGGCTTTTATGCAAATGGCTCTTTACCATCCAGGACTGGGTTACTATTCATCTTCCCGGACGGCCATAGGCCGCGACGGTGATTTTTATACAAGCACTCACCTTCACCCGGTATTCGGGGCAATGATCGGAAGACAGCTCATAGAGATGTGGATGATTATGGGCAGGCCTGCCGTATTTCATGCCGTTGAAATAGGTGCAGGAAATGGATATCTGTGCAAGGATATAATTGATTATTTGCTTAAGCCTTCTGAAGATCCCTCCATTGTACAGGATAAAAACGGTTTTCTGAATTCCATCAGATATGTAATAGTTGAACCTTATGACCACTTTCAGGAAAGGCAGAAGAAACTTTTAAGGGAACAGAACAGAAGTAATATAGTATCATGGGTAAGGTCACTGCATGACATTGATAATGTTGTCGGCTGTATCTTTTCAAATGAACTGCTCGATGCCTTTCCTGTGCATCTCGTAGAAATGGATAATGGACTAAAAGAGGTATACATAACTTATGACGGTGAAAAATTCGAAGAAAAGCTTGACAATGTCAGCACAACAGATCTGGTCCATTATATCAATCAGCAGCACATAGAATTACAGACGGGGTACCGGACGGAGATTAATCTTCAGATAAAAAAGTGGCTTGTAGAAATAAATAAAGCTCTGTCCATGGGATTCCTTTTTACCATAGATTATGGATATACTGCGAGAGAATACTACAATAGCGATAGAACAAAAGGCGCCCTGCTCTGTTATCACAGGCACTTATTCAATGAAAACCCTTATCAACATATCGGAGAACAGGACATTACGGCGCATGTTAATTATTCTTCGCTTAAGAAATGGGGGGATGAGTTCGGACTGAAAACGTTGGGATACTGTCCGCAGGGGACATTTCTCGTTGCCGCGGGAATAGATGAAGCCATAACAGAGCTTTATTCAGACTCACCTGATTACTTATCTGAAATAGCAAAAATTAAAGGCCTGATCGTTCCCCAGGGCATGGGCGAATCTCATAGCGTTATGATTCAGTATAAAGGGGAAGGCCTGCCGGAACTGCGGGGTTTTTCAATGAGGAACCAGCTTCGGGGCCTTTAGTCAAATTCCAAATAACAAGAGCCCAATAACAAATAAATTTCAAATTACAATGTACAAAATTACAAACTCGCCTGTTTCGGTCATTTGCTTATTGGAATTTATTTGGGATTTGCAAATTGAGATTTGGGATTTCCACCTCACCGGTGGATTTTATAAATATGCTCTAAGTCTCTCAAGGCTCGTCATCGCGTCTTTCACATTGTGGGCTTCAAGCGTGTAGACACAGTCTATTCCCTGGATTTCATTAAATAGGGTCACAAAATCGAAATTACCGTCACCAATGGCCATGTGATCATCCGCATTCCGGGAATTGTCATGAAGGTGCAGCTCTTTTAAATACGGTTTTATAATCCCAAGCCATTCCGTGAGGGGCAGTTTTGAAAAGAGATTGAAATGCCCGGTGTCAAAACACAGTCCGAAATTCTCTGAAGCCATCTCCTTTGATAATAGCCCGAGATGGAGCGGATCGTCCTCAAAGATGTTTTCAACCGCAATCTTTACACCTATATCAGCAGCCATTTTGTTAATAGGCTTCCAGGTCTGAAGGCTTCCTTCAAGCCATATATCCACCCTGCCGTCATATTTCCACTTATCATATCCTGAGTGAAAAACAATTGCCCTCGGCTTGAGCACTTCAGCAATTTCCAGGGTCTTGGAAAATCTTTTGATCGTGATTTTCCGTACCTTTGGATCAACAGCCCCTGGAGACAGGTCCATGAAGGGGCCGTGAATGGAAAGCTGAGGGTCATAATCAAGCTTTTTTTTCAGCTTGATTATGTCGGACTTTTTTATTTTATCAAAGCTTCTTGAGCCGAAATATATCTCGAGGTTCCATTTGTTCTCTTTAAAAAACGGGAGATATTTATCACACGCTTCATAAGGGATATGGAAATGTGGCGCCTGCATTGCGGCCTGAGGGGCTTCCATCAGGTTTTGACTGCTTCTTTTTTATCATCGGCCTTCTTTTCAGGCTTATCGTCTTTCACGGTCGCCGAAGATTTCTTTTTATCACTTGCCTTTTTCCTGTCGGCAGAAGGATAATCCGTAACATACCATCCGCTCCCTTTAAGCACAAACGAGGAGTTGGTTATGAGTTTCTTTAATTTGCCGCCGCATGATCTGCACTTCTTAAGAGGGTCATCGGAAAACTTCTGTATTTCTTCAAAGTGTTCATGACATTTTTCGCATTTATATTCATATATAGGCATTATTATTTCCTCCGGGACTTAGTTCAATGAATAACGGACATACTTGGAAATTCGGGATTTGATTGTCGTTATTTGTCGCTACAGCATTTGATTGAATATATCATATAGCTGCAATTCTTGACAAGCATTTGCAGCTGTGCTACATAGATACTATGTGGGAATACACGGATAAAGTCAAAGACCTCTTCCTCCATCCCAAAAACGTAGGTGAAATCGACAATCCCGACGCGGTCGGTGAAGTGGGAAGCATCGTGTGCGGCGACGCGTTGAAGCTGACACTGAAAATCGACAGGGAAACAAACAGGATAACAGACGCGAAATTCAAGACCTTCGGCTGCGCAAGCGCTATAGCATCATCCACTGCGCTGACTGAATTAATAAAAGGCAAGACACTTGATGAGGCCCTGAATATCACAAATCAGGACATAGCCGCTTTTCTCGGGGGACTGCCGCGGGAAAAAATGCACTGTTCGGTAATGGGGTACGAAGCCCTCGAAGCCGCAGTGGCCAATTACAGGGGGGAAAAACCGTGTGAAGTTGAAGAAGGGGAAATAGTCTGTATGTGCTTCGGCGTCACGGACCAGAAGATCAAGCGGGTAATCATGGAAAACAAACTGCGTACAGTGGAGGATGTCACAAATTTCACAAAAGCCGGAGGCGGCTGCGGCGGCTGTATCCCTGATATTGAGAAGATCCTGAAGGAAGTGTGGGCTGAGAAGGTCATAGAGGAAACAGTTAAACCCCGGAAGAAACTCACAAACATACAGAAGATCGCATTGATTCAGGAGACCATTGAAAAGGAAATCAGGCCCCTCCTTCAGGCAGACAATGGAGATATAGAGCTTATTGATATTGACGGCAGCAGGGTAATCATATCTTTGAGAGGGACATGTACCGGTTGTCTGATGGCTGACGTTACGGTAAAAAACATAGAGAAAAAATTAAAAGAACTGGTAAACGAGGAACTCGTTGTTGAGGTCGAATGAAAGTCGTATATCTTGATAATAACGCTACAACAAAGGTAGCTGACGAAGTAAGGGAAGCTATGCTCCCCTATTTGAGCGAACTGTACGGAAACCCGTCCAGCATGCATACCTTCGGAGGACAGGTGCACAGGAATATAGAAATCGCAAGGGAACAGGTTGCTGCTTTGATCAATGCTGAACCAGAAGAAATAATTTTCACAAGCTGCGGAACAGAGAGCGATAACACCGCCCTCATGAGCGCCCTTCTTTCCAGGCATGACAAAAAACATATTATTACAACCAGGGTGGAGCATCCCGCAGTCTTGAATTTCTGCAAGACCACTGCAAGAGAGGGCTACCGGGTGACCTTTCTGCCTGTGGATAAGGGCGGAAGGTTAAACCTTGAGGAACTCAGGGCGGCTCTAACAGACGATACGGCTGTTGTCTCTATAATGTATGCGAACAATGAAAGCGGGGTCATATTCCCCATTCACGATATAGCCGATATCGTTAAGTCAAAAGGAGTGCCCTTTCACATCGATGCGGTCCAGGCAACGGGGAAGATACCTATTGATGTCAAAAAGCTCCCCTGTGACATGATGTCTATTTCAGGGCACAAAATGCATGCCGCAAAGGGGGTGGCCGCTCTATATATTAAAAGGGGCGCGCGCTTCACCCCTTACATTATCGGGGGACACCAGGAGCACGGCAGAAGGGCAGGCACGGAAAATGTGGCTTCCATAGTCGGTTTTGGAGTAGCAAGTGATCTTGCCAAAAAACACCTGCAGACCGAAGGTACAAGGATACAAGATCTGAAAGACAAGCTTGAACAGGGGCTATTTAACACATGTCCTGATCCAAGGATCAATGGCGACATGGTCAACAGGCTCCCCAATACAACAAACATCAGCTTCGAGTATGTCGAAGGTGAGGCCATATTATTAAAGCTCAATGAATTCAACATCTGCGCCTCATCCGGTTCCGCCTGCACGTCCGGCTCCCTTGAGCCGTCACATGTGCTGCGGTCAATGGGAGTGCCCTTCACCGCAATTCACGGCTCTGTGAGATTTTCCCTCAGCAGGTATACGACGGAAGAAGAGATAGACTTTGTCCTTGAGAAAATGCCGCCGATCATAAAAGAACTGAGGGAGTTAAGTCCGTACGGAACAGACCTCGCCTGCCATTAAGGACCGCCGCACGTTATGACGCCATGAGAATCATTACCATCTGGCGGCCCTCCATCTTCGGCTGGGATTCTATTTTTGCGATGTCCGCCAGCTCCAATGCCAACCTGCTCAGAACATCTGCCCCCAGTTCCTTATGGGTAAATTCCCGTCCTTTAAAGCGCATGGTCACTTTGACCTTATCGCCGTGATCAATGAACTTCCGCGCATTAAGTTTCTTGAATTCATAATCATGGGTGTCTATCGAAGGGCGCAGCCTGATTTCCTTCAGTGTGATAGTCGCTTGCTGTTTTTTGGCCTTCCGTGCTTTCTTGCCCTGCTCGAATTTGAACTTCCGGTAGTCCATGATCTTACAGACCGGCGGCACAGCCTGGGGGCTGATTTCCACGAGATCCAGGTCCCGTTCCCTGGCAATCTTCAATGCCGATTCAATATCCATTACTCCGATTTGCGCTTCTTCGTCAACAACCCGGATCTCTTTTGCCTTGCTCAACCGTATCTGGTTGTTGATGCGGGTCTTATCGATGACCCTCCTGGGTGATACTTGTCTTTGATTAGCTATGGTGTGTCCTCCTTTTTTTCGTCAGTCTTCGCCGGTCTCCGTCTCACACGTCCCGCGGAAAGATCCGGCGTTCACAGGTAGTTTAACACGTTTGCACGATAAGACTGTTGTTATGCATTATGGAAATAATGTTTCAACCGCTTGAATCGCTTGACCGGCTGAAACCGTTAATCCCTCCGTACTTTTTTTCTGTACTTTTTTGACACTTTTCTCTTGCACAATCGGCATTAGATGGAATATACTTTTTCGTGGACAAGGCTTCTGTAATGCGGAAATTATTAAAGAACCTATTTTCAACTTTAACAGGAGATCAATATGACAAAGTTTAGTAAGAGTGTTTCAATATTATTTTTTTGCTGTTTATCTGTTTCATCAGTATCGGCTGAAAACCTTACCGCACCAGCACAAGCTGTACCTATTAGTTCTCCTGCAGTAGTCCCAATATCTACCTCTCCGCAGGCCAATTATGAGATGATTAAAATGCTGAGAGGCTATGCCGGGAACATACTGTCCCTAGCGTTCAGCCCGGATGGGAAACTAATGGCAATCGGGACATCCGACCAGTCAGTAATAATTTGGGATGTCCTGACTTGGACTGAAATTAAAACACTCTTCGAAGAAAATGATGATGTCAGAACACTGGCGTTTAGTCGGGACGGGAAATATCTCGCATCGGGACATGAAGATGATAAGGTGTATCTGTGGGACACATCAACCTGGAAAAAGATATCATCAATCAGAGCATCTGACGCCGTGACTTCTTTATCTTTCAATGGGGACAGCACTATTTTAGCAATAGCCCGCGATAACGACAAGATACTTTTGTGGGATATCAAAAAAGGTAAGGCACATAAAAAACTCCAAGGCCATAATGGAGATGTTAAGGCAGTTGACTATAGCCCGGATGGATCAAGGCTTGCATCCGGCAGTCAGGACAATATAGTTATTGTTTGGGATGCCGCATCCGGGGAAAAAATACAAACACTGCCAGGTCACATAAATAATGTTGTCGCGATAAGTTACAGCCCGGACGGTAAATACCTTGTATCAGGCAGTAACGACAACACAATCATTATTTGGGATGCAAACACCGGGAATTATATCAACACTCTCGCGGGGTATACCAACAGCGTTTGTACTGTGTCATTTGTTCCGGGCAGTAATATCCTGGCAGCGGGTGATTGCATCGTTCTTAAAGGGCCCTTCGGAATCCCCATTCGCCATTCAGGAAGTGCGTGCAAAGTGGTTTTCTGGGACCTCGAATCTGTTAAGCAGATTAATTCCATAGATGGTGATTGCGGCTTAAGCAGTGCCGCATTTAGTCCTGATGGAAAATATTTTGTAACTGGTCATGCAACGGGTGGGCGGTTTATTACGATTTATGAGAGGAAGTAGGCTGCACGATGCAGGAAAAGCGGGGAAAACTTATTTTTTCGGATTCCCCATACCTCTGAATTTCCATAACATCGGAGGGAACCTGGGGAATTCACCACGTGCGGCTCAGCCTGATGCCGTAATACCTGCCATCGGCCTCCGGCTGAACATTCCAGTCTTTGTATGGCTTGGTAAAGACGTAGCTGCTCGCGATGCCGATGCCTGCGCCGACTATGACATCGTGCAGATAATGCTGCCGGGCCTCAACGCGGCTGTAAGCCACAAAAGATGCAGCCAGATAAGCCGGTATCCCATAGTCCCAGCCATAACGTTTGCGTATAAATTCGGCGGCGGAGAAGGAAATGGAGCTATGTGCTGAAGGGAAAGAATGTCTTCCACCATTAGGGCGCAGCTCGTCCACAGCATATTTGAGGCCATAGGTGACCCCGATGGCAAGTGCAGTTGATTCCCCGAACTGTAATGCCCCTTCGCCATCCTCGTGGCCGATTGTCAGCCCGATTGCGGTCGCAGGGAGGACAAACAGCAGTACATCTCCTGCAGCCTCCACCCCGCTGCCTGAGTTTGCTTCCGCAATAGATGTGATGCACAGGAATAGCCCCATGAGAAATGCACTAGCATGACAGGTATAAGACGACAAAATACGCGCTGCTTTTATGGTGATGCTCCTTATTGAAATGATTTCGCCGGTAAGCCGAAGTAGGGGCGTATTGCAATACGCCCTGCGAGTCAATAAACATTTTAATCATGCCCGTTCTTTTTTGACGGCGATTCCGACGGCCCGCTGATGTTGGACTTCTCGAGCCTGTAGAGAAACGCCTTGTAACTCATACCCAATAGCTTCGCGGCCTTTGTCGCAACACCCCCTGCCCTTTCCATGGCCTTGTGGATAAGTTCATTTTCCATCTTTTCCAGGTCCATACCTTCTGGGGGAATGTCAAAAGCGGATGCCCTGCCCCCGGGCTGCAGGATTTCGAGTTCGCCGTGGATGTCTTTCATGTTTATTACGCCGGTGTCATTTAAAAGCACGGCCCTCTCGATGACTGACTCCATCTGTCTTATGTTGCCGGGCCAGTTATACTCAGTAAGCGCCTTCATGACAGCGGGCTCGATGGACTTGATCCTTTTTCCGAATTCCTCGTTGTACTTCGCAAGAAAAAAATTCACCAGCTCGGGGATGTCCCCGGACCTTTCCCGGAGAGGGGGAAGCGTTATGGTAACGACCTTGAGACGATAGTAAATGTCCTCCCTGAATTTCCCCTCTGCCACTTCCCTTTCAAGGTCCTTGTTTGTCGCGGCTATGATTCTTACATCTACCTTTATCGTGTCCTTCCCTCCGATTCTCCGTATCTCCCTGTCCTGAAAGACCCTCAGGAGCTTGGACTGCAGCTGAAGCGGAAGGTCCCCTATTTCATCGAGGAACAGGGTGCCGCCGTTTGTTAATTCAAACAGGCCCTCTTTTCTTGAAGTGGCCCCGGTAAAGGCGCCCGGCTCATACCCGAAGAGTTCACTCTCAACGAGATTTTCCGGGATCGCGGCGCAATTAAGGGCGGTAAAATGCTTTGTCCTCCTGTTGCTGTTATAATGGATCGCCCTTGCCACCAGCTCCTTGCCTGTGCCGCTCTCCCCCCTGATAAGGACTGTTGCCACTGACGGCGAGACCTTCTTTACGATCTCCATTTCTCTCTGCATCCTTCCGGATTTGCCGACTATCCCTTCGATCTTGAACTTGTCATAGAGTTCCTTCTGAAGATGAAGATTTTCCTTAAGCAGGTTTATGCGGTCAAGGCCCCGCCTGACTGTCAGGAAGATTGTGTCCTTGTCAAGCGGTTTCGTAAGATAATCGAAGGCCCCCTTTTTCACCGCTTCTACGGCTGAAGATATCGTGCCGTGCGCCGTGATAATAATGACTGACGGATGAAAGGGTTCTTTCGGGACTGCCTCCATGAACTCTATTCCGTCCATGCCTTCCATCTTCAGGTCCGAGAGAATGACATCGGGATGGAACTTCTTTATCAAACCCAGCGCTTCCTCACCTGAAGCGGCAGTGTAAGTCTCATACCCTTCTGCATCAAGGATCGTCTTCAGGATATCGCGCTGAAGGGGTTCGTCGTCTACAACAAGGATGACCGCCATATTAATATCCCTTCCCTATCGGCAATGATACTGTCATAATACTGCCCTTGCCTTCAGTGCTTTCAAATAATACCTTGCCCCCGTGTTCTTTTATGATCCTGTGGGTAAAGGAAAGGCCAAGGCCAAGGCCCTTGATCTTGGTAGTAAAAAACGGTTCAAAAATTTTCGCCATTTTATCATGCGGCACTCCTGTCCCTGTGTCCTCGACTGTCAGACAGAACTTCGCATCAGCCTCTTTGATCGAGATAGAAAGGACCCCGCCGCCGTGCATCGCCTCAAGCGCATTGATGATTATATTATAGATACATGTTTTAATAAATTCAGGGTCAACGTGAAGCTTCGGCATTGCTGCGCATTGTTTGCGAATATGGATATTTTCCTGCCGGGCCTTTGCCGATACAAGCTCAATTACGTCCTCTATTAATTTCTCCATATCAGTCTCACGGCGGTTCAGTTCAAAGGGTCTGCCGTATTCCAGGAAACTTTCCGCAAACCTGCTTACACGCTGTATCTCACCCTTCATGTTATGTATCAGGGAATCAAATTTGTCCGCCTTGTCCGGGTCTGAAGGCCTGGAGACCTCCTTTATATGATCGATGGAAAGGTTAATGAAATTCAGGGGGTTTTTGATTTCATGCGCGATGTTCTGGGCAAACTGTCCTATGCCGGCGAGGTGCTCAGCCTTCCTGAGCTTTTCCGTCAGTTCACGTTCCTCCCGCAGTTTTTTGACCATGTAGTTGAAGCTTCTTGCCAGGTCTCCTATTTCATCTTTTCTTTTGGTCCGGAGTTCCTGGTCCAGGTCGCCAAGGGCGACCCTCCGGGCCGCGGTAACAACCTCCTCAATGGGCTTCGTGTATCTCCTTGCCAGAAAAACAGCCAGAATCGTGCCTATCCCGAATATAATTGAAGCAGCGATGATCCTTCTTATCGCGCTGGTCTTAAGGAATACCGAAAAGTCTTCCGTGTTTAATGTGAGATATATATAACCCATATTCTTGTCGCCTGAAACAACGGGGATCATAACGTTATATCCCTTTTCTTCGCCTCCACCCGTGACCGGCTGCCCGAGCTCGGCCTTGAATATGAGTTCCTTTTTACTTTTTGTGATCCACTTTCCTATATCCTTCGGGTTTGTACTGGATATAATGCGGTCCGAGGTGCTTATGACCGATATCTCCTTTACGCCTTTGGGATTGAGTTTATTGAGAAAGCTCTGCAGTCGTTTTTCATCGGTCAACCCGCCGCTCGTCGCCTCTTCCAGTCCGATCTGGATTGATTTTGAAAGTTCCGAGGTCTGTCTTTCAAACTCGTTATATATCAGTTTCTCCGACTGGTAATAAAGGAAAACCAGTATCGAGATGAGACTGAGACTGAGAAACAGCATCATTGCTATCAGCTTTTTGTTGAGGGTAAGTTTAAAGATTTTGTCTCTGAGCATGTAGATAATCTTCCGTAAACATTGTCAATGCATAACAGGTCTCAAGCTTTTTCGAATTACATTATAATGCATTCCACACAGATTAAGTTAGCAGTATTGTTTTCCAAATGCCATAGGGATGTAAAGACAACTGAGAGATGCCCCCTCACCTCTATTGGATAGGCGATTTGGAGTAAGGTCTGGGCAGTCTCTATGAAAAGCATAGTACATTCACTACTGGATCGTAAGTTGTTTGGAGCTATTCCTCCTTAAAAGAAATAATACTTCACTTGATCTTTGTAAGAAAGTCGCTCTGACATTTACAATCCCCTCGTGATCGGAGCGGAGGGTAGCTTCAAAATTACCATAATGTGAAGGCATTGCGTTCCGGAACTGCAAGCCTGTTTATTTCGACTATTGGAAAGGACTCTTCGATGGCACGCTTCATTTCCACATTTTTTCGTCAATCTTCTCAAAATCTGCAACTCTTTTCTGAAAATCGGCGTGGTCCTTCTTGTCCCAGGTCCCTGCCAGATGGTCCAGATCCTTGTATACTACAGTCCTCTTTTTCTTTTTGATCCCCAGCGCCTCTTTGACAAGTTCCACTAATGCTGCATTAACGCTTGTCCCTTCATGTTTTGCCTTTTCCTTGAGCGCCTTTATTGTTGAATCATCAAGTCCTCTGATAGTCATTATTGACATGGTTGCCTCCTGTTTACAAATCTTCTTTATGTAAAATAAGTCCGTCAATGTTGTCAAAATGTTCATCATACGTGAAGAGAGCCAGTCCGTGTCTCATCGCAGAGGAGGCCACCCATAAATCATTAGAAGGGACCGGCTTGCCCTTTTTCTTCAGGTCCCAATAAATCCTTGCATAAAACTCCGCCGTTTCTTCATCTACCTGAATAATGTTAACACGCGGTGAATCGAGGAACTGCTCAAGCTCTTTTCTGTTTCTTGCTTCTTTGTTCCCACCCTTAAAACCGCTCAGCAATTCACCCAGAACAACAATATTTACGCCTATATATTCAACTGTTCTAAATACGTTTACCGCTGCAGGATCATTCTTCTTGAAAGCGGTATAGGTATTTGTATCCATAAGGACTCTCTTCATGTATTTTCATCCCCTTATTAATTTTATGTATATAAATGATGATAGCATAGTGATGTCGTAATGTGCCATCACTATTTTACTAATTTTTTAAATTTCAAGCGCCACCCACGGCGTCAGCATCTCCATTAATGAAAGCCCGATGTTTTTGTGATAGGCAGTTTTATATATAGGGATTTCAGAAATCGTCATTCTGTAAATGGTAGAAAACCTGTTAATTGTTATTCGGCGGCCATTGGAAATAATGAAGATTATGCAGGCGGTAATACCAGCGGCTTTAGTTCCGGAGCCAGTAGACGCAGCACCTGTACAGGCAGGGAGCTGGTAAAGGCATAGTCAGCGGCTTCCTTGCCGGGCATAAATGCTGTTATGACCCCAAAGTGACGGTCGCCTATATAAAACACAAAGGTGGCGGTCCTGTTTACTACCCTTGAGCTGATAAGCCTCCCGCCCTTTCCGTATGTATCAAAGCGGTTGTCCCCTGTCCCGGTCTTGCCGCCGATGACCACGGGGGTGCCGTCCTCCGTCTTTAATGCGCCGTGCACCCGGCGCGCGGTACCGCCTTCAACAACACCCGCGAGCGCCTTCCTTAATGCTTGAGCAACTTCCACAGGCATGACCCTTTCCCCTTCGTCAATCTTTAAATTGAGCTCGGTTTCATATGGCGTATCTTTTGCGAATTCAAGGGCGGTCACCTTGAGCGACGGCATATGCACGCCGTCGTTTACTATGATCCCCATCAGTTCCGCAAGGGCGCTGGGCCGGTCCGCGGAGCTGCCGATTGACGTGGCATAGGAAGGGACAAGGGAGTTAAACGGATACCCGAGTTTCTTCCATCCCTTATGAATTTCCTTAAAGGCCATTTTCTCCAGGTTGATCCTCAGCCTCAAATCCTGGGCGCGCTTATTACGGGCCATGAACAGCCATTTGCTTGTCTGTATCCTTGCATCGGCGCCGGCCTTGACCAGTTCTTCCCATTCGACCTTGGGATCCGCCTGCAAACATCCTATGGTCCACAACTCAAGCGGGTGTCTTGAAAGAAGATACCCGTAGTCGGACAGGGTCAGTTCAGGCTTGCCGTAAGACTTGGCAAGCTTTAATGCGAGGCCCTCTGTCAGGCCGGGCACAGCCGGTCTCCGCATACTGAGCCATTTATGCAGCTCATCCGGAGATGCACCGGGATGAAGCGAATAGAACAGGATTGCAAGATGCCGGGGGGACGTGGCCTTTGTGCCAAGCAGTTTTTCAACAGACTGATCGAGTGTCGATCCCCGGTACTTGACGACGAACCTGGAAAGGAACTCACGGGACTCATTGTCCGCTATCTGCTCTAAGAGCTTCTTTCTTTCAGGATTGTCCTGGTCCTCCATTATGGCCTTTGTGTCGATGTCCAGACGGGCCATGTGATAATAGGCGAGGTCTCTCATCAGTCGTATAAAAACAAGGTTGACCGAATTCTGCAGCCCTTCATAAAGCGGCATTATCCTGCTGTCCGCCTTTTTGAAATTTACAAACGTATGCTGCCCGCCGCCGGTAAAAAAGACCTCGCCGGTATTGCCGGAGTATGTCCTTTCCATGGATGCTTCGAGAAGCACTTGCAGGGTAATGTCAGGATTTGCCGTCAGCTGATCGACTATCCATCTGGTGATGGTGTCCCTGTTAAGCAACGGGGCACTCCTCAATGACGTCTTGTCCCGTCCCTTCAATTGTCCGTATGTCTCAGCTATTATCTGCAGATAATGGGCCAGGGTCCTGAGCTTGGCAGTGGAGCCCATATCAAGCTTGACCCCTTCATTGATGTTCAGGGGCTTGTCAAGGTTGTCTGCCTGCACCCGAAGCGCGTTTCCTGAAGGGGTTTTTTCATAAAGTATAAAACTGTAGATCATCTCTTTCGGGTCCCCGTGGTCCAGCATCCTCTCCTGGAGCAGGCCCTCGGATTTTACATATTCCGGGTCCGTAAGCTGTTTAAGCATCTGCGCGACTTTTTTCTGGACCTCAGAATCCAGTGTACTGTGTACGGTAAGGTCAAGACGGTCGAGGTCGTAAAATCCCGGAAGGTCAAACACCTTGAGCAGATGGTATCTGACTGAATTCGGGGCCTTTCGTTCCATTGGCGACGGAGCAGGTCTATTGAGCCAGCCTGAGCGGAAGTTAAGGGGGGCGGCCTTGAGGGCTTTATGCAATTCCGCGTTGATCTCCTTTTCTTTCATCATCAGATCGGTAAAGTGGTCCGCGCGTTTCAAAAGGGCCGGCCGGTTATTGATGAGATAATATGTAGGCGCCTTTACAGAAAGGAACAGTAACATAACTTTTTTAAACGCCTCCGCACGAATCCTTATGCCCTCGGGAGATGCGTCTTTGGAGCGCAGGATATTCGACAGCTCCACTATATCGGTATCAAACCAGGCCCATAAACCCTCGCCCAGGCCGTGGACTTCTCCGTATCCCGCAACAGAAGCGAGTGGAACAGTATTGATGTAATCGGTTACAATCTCTTTTCTCGAAACCGTGGTGTCCCTCCCTGTCCGGTATACCCTGAGGCTCGCTGATGTGATCTGGCGGATCTTGTCTTTTGCCCCGCCTGTGCGGCCTCCCTCTGAGTGCTGATATTTCTCAAGCTGGGTCGCGAGTGTACTCCCTCCTTCTAATGTTGTAGGCAGTCCTATTTTACTGCCGACAAACTTGATGCCGGCCTTTGCCATGCGGTCCCATTCAAGCACCGGGTTCTGGCTCTCGTCCATCGGCGTCAGAAGCTCCCGGTTTTCAATAAACAGGAGTATCTTTATCACATCCTCGGGGATGTCCTCAAAAGAGGGATAAACCCTGTCATTCGGTATACTTTCATACAGGGGGATGCCCAGTCTGTCAAGTATTGTTAAACCTGCAGCGCTTTTTTCTTCGTATGGCGGGGTTATGCCCTCCCGTGCCGCCCTTACCAGTTCAGGGCTGAAACGCGCCTGCCGGGTTATTTCGTAATTATTTTTCTCCAGATTCGCGACGAAAGCAGGTATACGCACATAACCGCGTGTCTTGTTAAACGGGCCTTCCTCCGGGAAGACAATGTTCGGGCTCGGACCGCGTCCGACTGTGTACTGCAGCTTCTTTGCATAGTTTGAGTAGACCCATGACTGGATAATGGAAGTACGCCATTCAATAAGAATAATGACGAGAAAAAAAATAGCCAGGTAAGCCAGCAGACGGTCGCGTCTTGATTGTCTGAAATGTTCAACAACTCTCTTTGACAACATATTATTCAGGACAGGCTGCGGAGTATATTAATGGTTCTGCGGATTATATATTAAAACCCCATTGCCTTCATAAATCGACCAGTAAAGGGCTCTCGCATCCTTTTCATCCAAAACCAGATTCAGTGCTCCATAAGGCCTGCTTTTTATAGCATACCATACTGTAAGTAAGGGTTGTGATATATACCAGTTAATCGAATGAGCAATGGAATAGAGTCCTGAAAGCGTTCCCTGTTTGTCCGATTTGACAGAGATGACAAGGCCGTCATCCAGCATAAGTCTGAAGCTTGACGGCATGTCCTCCAGTTCCAGCGCCTTGACATCAACAGAGGCTGGAGTTGCGGGAGATGTTGCCGGCTGAGCAGGGGGCAGGGATTTTTCGTTCTTCTCCGGGTTTTCAATTTCTACCGCTTCTCTGCGAGGTTCGGCGGACGCAGCCTTGCCGGCCAGGGCGTAGAGTTTTACGTTTTCGTGGCGTCCCCATAATCTCATTTTCTTAATTTC
>JAGVNU010000119.1 GCA_020053105.1 Thermodesulfovibrionia bacterium | reverse complement strand
TTTTAAAAACAACCAACGACCACTTAATAAATTCCATTTTTGCTTATCCATTAAAGACTTATCTTCGACTTGCTACTATTTTTGGGGGAACTTCTGAATGGAGATGTTAGACCGCAGCAGGTTTAGAATAAGTTAACCAAAAAAAGCCCCCTCCTGAGAGGGCCTTGACCCGTTCAGGAGGGGACATGAGGGGGGGGAGAATGCTGAATGAAATTAAGTTATCATTCCTTGAAAAATATTTTCTGAATTAATTGAGCAATATGTTTATGCTTTGTTTAAATTCGGACATACTAGCTCTAAAGCAATTTTGCTGCCAAAAGTAAACTTGTTATTTTTACAGAATTTCGGTTTAGACACCAACAATAATATGTCAAGCATGCCGACAATGTCCGGAATTGGATAGGTACAATCTTTTCAATAAACCATAAACTTGTTGTATTTATTGAATTATGATATTGATTGTCAGTCCTGTTATGTAAAAAATATTAACAGCAGGGATTAATTTGCTGACCCGGGGCTCAGCGCTCGTGTTGTAAAGTTAATATTATTTATCAAGGATTATCTTCAGTTCCGGGGTATAGTCACTATCTTTATCATAGAGGTAAAGCGGCGAGTCGATTTTAAGCCAGGTCCCTGAGCCCTTTACCGCTTCTATTAATACCATCTTCGCCTCATCACCTTCTTTTGAATGCACAAATCTCATTCGCTTTGGTTCAAGCCTTGATTTGAGGAGCATCTCTATAAGCTCCGCTAACCTGAAGGGATGGTAGATTAAAAAAAACTTTCCGGAGTGCTTAAGCAAATAAGAAGCGGTCTTTATCAGGTCCTGAAGCGTAATCTCTATCTCGTGTCTTGCAACTGCGCGCTCTTCAAATTTACTGAGACGTCCTGTCTTTGTCTTTCTGAACGGGGGGTTTGAAAATACAAAATCAAATGCATTGGCAGGGAACATCTTTTTCAGAGCCCTCATGTCATTTGCTATAATCTCAATCCTGTCGTCGAGTTTGTTCAGGCTCACGTTTCTGCGCGCGCGCTCCGCGAGGGGTTTCTGAACTTCCACAGCGATAATTTTTGGACCTTTCAGCCGTGCTGCAAGGAGGATGGAGATGATCCCGGACCCGGCGCCCAGTTCAACGCCCTTTTGAAGACGTTTTGCTGAAATGAAGTTTTCAAGCAGGACAGCGTCAATGCTGAAGCGGTAGCCGTCCTTTGCCTGAAAGATCTTTATGTCCCTGATGCTGTCAAGGGTCTCTTCAGTGTCCTGTTTCATTGATTTGATGAAGGGTGTCCGGCAGATCATCGAACCTGTTGATTATAAAATCCGCGTCCTTTAACACGTCTCTGCTGCGAAAACCATAAGTGACTGCTATGGTTTTTATCCCTGCTGCTTTCCCCGCCTCTACATCATAATTACTGTCGCCGATGATCGCCGTTTCTTCCTGAAGAATATTAAACTTATTCATCAGATCCAGTAAAGGGACCGGCGAAGGCTTCATCGCACGGACACTGTCACTCCCCCAGACAACGTCAAAGTAATGCAGGATGCCGATTCCCCTGAGGACCTCTTTTGACAGGACTTCTCTCTTGTTTGATACCACTGCCTTCTTATAATTGCCCAGCTGCTCCAGGGTTTCTTTCACCTGCGGGTATGCATACGTATAATCAATTACATGTTCAGAGTAATAGCTGATGAACCTGTCGGTGACAAGCTGTCTTGTCCCTTCATCATTTACAGGCAGCAGGGACGCAAGAAGCTTTGATATGCCGGAGCCGACCATTGCCTTTGTCTCCTCAATGGAATATGTTCTTACGCCAAAAGGACCCAACGCATAATTTAATGCATCGGTAATGTCCCGGCCTGTATCAGCCAGTGTGCCGTCAAGATCGAATATAAGGAGTTTAAGCATAATTAACCGTCCGATAGATAAAACGAACAGTGAAGATTATAACAAATGTGCAGTAGTTGATTCTTGAATCGGGATCATAATAAAAAATGCACGATACAGAAAGTCTTCCTGCATCGTGCATCGCATGTAATATTCAATTATCAGACAGTTATCTTGCCTGATGTTTTTCTGCAACCTGGACCCTCATCATGGCCCGCTCCAGTGCGGCAGTAGCCCGCGCCTCGTCGACTGCCTCTTTCTGTTTAAGTCGTTCCTCAGCGCGGTTCATGGCGGCTTTGGCCCTTTCAACGTCTATATGGTCGGACCTCTCCGCGCTGTCGGCAAGTATTGTAACTTTGTCGGGCCCGACCTCGGAATATCCGGATCCGATAAAGAAAATCCCGGTTTCAGAACCTTTTTTATAGGTCAGCATGCCGACCTTTAGCGTAGTAAGAAACGGGACATGGTCCGGCAGGACCCCGAATTCACCTTCACTGCCGGAGGCGACTATCTCATCGACTTCATCAGTAAAGACGTGACCATGTGGTGTAACAATATCTAATGTCAGTTTATCAGCCATTTATTATCCTCAAATACTGCTATCAGCGACAGCTTATTAAAATTATGCTCCAGCCAGTTTCTTGGCCTTTTCCACAACTTCCTCTATCCCGCCGACCATGTAAAAGGCCTGCTCCGGCAGATCATCATATTTTCCGTCGACAACGTCCTTAAAGCCCTTAATAGTATCCGCAAGCTTTACGTACTTGCCGGGAGTCCCTGTAAATGTCTCTGCCACATGGAAGGGCTGACTAAGGAACCTTTGAAGTTTCCTTGCACGGGCAACCAGTAATTTATCGTCTTCAGAAAGTTCTTCCATACCGAGAATTGCAATAATATCCTGCAGCTCTTTATATCTCTGGAGGACCATCTGTACCTTTCTTGCAACCATATAGTGTTCTTCTCCGAGAATCAGCGGGTCGAGAATCCTTGATGTTGAATCAAGGGGATCAACAGCAGGGTATATGCCAAGCTCTGAAATCCCTCTGGATAGAACGACCGTTCCGTCAAGATGTGTAAATGCCGTTGCAACAGCGGGGTCCGTAAGATCGTCAGCAGGAACGTAAATGGCCTGCATCGATGTAATAGCGCCTTTGTTTGTTGATGTAATTCTTTCCTGCAAAACACCCATATCAGTTCCGAGTGTAGGCTGATATCCGACCGCTGAAGGCATTCTTCCGAGGAGCGCTGAAAGCTCGGCGCCCGCAAGTGTATATCTGAATATATTGTCCAGGAAGATAAGAACGTCCTGCCCCTCGTCTCTAAAGTATTCGGCAACAGTAAGCGCTGAAAGTGCGACTCTGGCCCTTGCCCCTGGCGGCTCATTCATCTGGCCGTATATGAGGGCTGTTTTTTCGAGAACGCCTCCCTCTTTCATTTCAAGGTAAAGGTCATTTCCTTCTCTTGTTCTCTCACCCACGCCCGCAAACACCGACACACCGCCGTGGACCATCGCGATATTATGGATCATCTCCATAATAACAACTGTCTTGCCGACTCCTGCGCCGCCGAACATTCCCATCTTTCCGCCTTTAACAAAAGGGACAAGGAGGTCGAAAACTTTAACGCCTGTCTCAAAGACCTGCGTGGAGGTGTCCTGCTGGGTAAAATGAGGGGATTCCCTGTGAATGGGCATCCTGTCCTTTGAATCTATCGGCCCAAGCTGGTCAACGGATTCTCCGATAACATTCATGATCCTGCCGAGAGTTTTTGCTCCGACAGGGACTGTGATCGGTTTTCCTGTATCAACCGCTTTGGTCCCTCTGACAAGTCCGTCGGTTGCAGACATTGCAACGGTCCTCACCATGTTATCACCAAGGTGGGCCGCGACCTCAAGTGTTATATTGATATCAGGGATGCCTTTTTCCTTGTTCCCGGGCTCTGCAATTGTGAGCGCATTTAAAATTTCAGGCATTTTATCTTCAAATTCAACATCAACAACTGCGCCGATGACCTGTGCAACTTTACCTTCATTCATGATCTATGTCCTCC
>JAGVNU010000059.1 GCA_020053105.1 Thermodesulfovibrionia bacterium | reverse complement strand
GGCATTAAGCGCCAAGTGCGTTGAGTGTCATAACCCGATGAGTGCACAGAGCAACCTGAGCTTCATCAGAAGCACAGTCAGAGGCAGCACGGTAGTATTTACGGCATTGACTGGAGCGGGAAGCTTTGCAGACGGTGGGGCGCCGTACAACGGAATCTGCGAAGTTTGTCATACACAGACGAACCATCATCAGGCAGACGGCGTAGCACCGGGCGGACAGAGCCATAATGACGGAGCTGACTGTACAGTATGTCATACCCACGGAGGCGGGTTCAGCGATCAGAACACAAGCATAAACGTACCGGCCCCGCACAACACAGCGGCATGTACAGCATGTCACTCATCAGGTGTATATACAGCTCCTGTTGCCAATACTGACTGCCTCTCATGTCACGACGCAGCAGCTCCGGGTTCAGGTGTAGTAGCTGAATGGGGCGCCTGCAAGACAACATCCGGGACAGCCAGCATCCCGAGTGGAAGCGCGGCAGTCAACGTAACATTGACAACACCTATAACCGACATGTTCCAGGCCTTCCTGCTTGTTGATTCAGCAGGCTCAGCAACAGTGGAGCAGGGCCGCGACCATATGGTTTCAGGCGACATACTTGATGTCAATACGCTGGCATTTGATCGTGTAGGCACGAGCGGTCAGGCAGAGGTCTCATACGCCCTTGTTGAATGCTTCAATAATGAATTGAACGTTCAGAGCGGAGAAATACTGCTTGCCAGCGGGACTGCTTCTACGACAGGAACAATAGCTGCAGTTGACCCGACAAGGTCAATAGTCATTGTCAATTCACGTACCGACATAGCGGCCACCGAGCAATACCAGGCGCATGCTACAGGAGAACTCATTAACGGAACAACCGTACAGGTAACACGCGCAGCCACAGCGACCAGCGCGAACACAACCGTACGCTATCAGGTAGTGGAGTTCTCTGCAGCATCCGGTGCAAGTGTACAGACCGGACAGGTGGCGTTTAACGGAGGTCAGAGCACGACAGCAACACTGGGAACAGCGGTTGATATGAGCAGCTCATGGCTGTATTTCTCATACGACGCAACCAGTGATGGGCCTCAGCAGACTGCGATAAAGGGCCAGTTGACAAGCATGAACCAGGTAACATTCGCACGTCATGCGGCCAATACATATAACAACCGCATCCGCTACTATGTAGTGACGTTCCCGACAGGCGAAGTATTAGTCAAGAGGGGAGCTTCAGCATACACCGGTGGCACTGCGACGGCTACACACAATATAGGATTCGCGGGGGTAAGCGCACTTAACAAGGCATTTACCTTTGTATCAAACACAACAGCTGACACCGGAGGCACAGGCGGAAGTGGAACAGTTACAGTATTGAATGCATTCCCGGCAACTCCTCAATTGACCGGAACAACCGGCAACCTGTCCGGAACATATACGATCAGTGCAGGATCGGACCGGCTTTTGGTGGTAGCTGTTGATAGTTACTCTTCCGGTGGACAAAGCGGACTGACCTACAGTGCGACATACGGAGGCAGGGCCTTGACACAGGCGGTCATTGAAAACAGCAACAGGCGTCATACATGGATCGGTTATCTCAGGGAAGCTGACATTGCTGCACGGAGCGGCAATACAATTTCCGTAACAATCACCGGGACGCATTCGAACGTATTAGCCTATATCGCCAGCTACAGCGGAGTTGACCAGACGACGCCAATAGCAGGGTCAAGCAGCATTTACGGTAACAATTCGTCTGCCAGCTACCAGTTCCCGGCTGCTATTACTGTAAGCGCCGGAGGTTACGGAATTTACACATGGACCGCTAACCAAACGCGCTCAAGCGACACGGAAACATATACTGAGCATGCCGAATATCAGAACAACCAGCGGATGGGTGTGGCATCAAAGGCCATTACATCAGCAGGAACTACGAGACCCTCGGTCACCTATGCTTCCACGGCGCGTGTATCACAGTCCATCATTGCTCTTAACCCGGCAGCCGGCACTGCCAACGCCTACCCGCGCAACAGATGGACGGAGATGCTGAGCAGCGCGACAAACATCCTGATGTCCAACTGGAGAGGCGATACAACCGGTGCAAACGCGAACTTCGAGTATCAGGTAGTAGAGTTCGCCGGCGGGCCGGTTTACGGAGATGGTTCTGACCTTAAGGTCGACAGACACTTCAGCACCATTTACAACGACCCGACCACAGGGATGCCTGTAAATCTCAATTGCGTGGAGTGCCATAACCCGATGAGCGCACAAAGCAACCTGAAGGCTATACGTTCAACAATCAGAGGAAACAGCGTGGTGTTTACAGCTTACGCAGGGGCAGGAAGCTTTGCAGACGGCGGAGCAGTACGTGACGGAATATGCGAGGTCTGTCATACCCAGACCAACCATCACCAGGCTGATGGCGTGGCGCCGGGCGGACAGAGCCATAATGACGGGACTGACTGCAGGACATGTCATGCTCATATAAACGGTTACCAGCCGGTCATTAACGTGCCTGCGCCTCACAACACACAGGCGTGTATCACCTGTCATACGGCAGAACCGAATTACACAGCGCCGATTGCCAATACCGCATGTCTGTCATGTCATGATGGTACCGGTTCAACACTGACAGTGGACACGCATTTCAGTACAACATATATCGATCCTTCGACAGGCGCCCTCATGGACCTCGAATGCGTAGAATGTCATAACCCGATGTTCGTACAGACGAACTTCCGCGGTAATTCCAACCTGGCCTTTATCAGGGGCACGATCCGCGGCAACCAGGTAGCGTTTGAGGCCTATACGGGCCAGTACAGCTTTGCAAGTGATAACAATAAGCCTGTGGATATGCTGACACAAAACTATGTCTGCAACACCTGCCACACGCAGACAGTGTACCATCAGGCGGACGGAGTGGCGCCCGGCGGCCAGTCGCACAATGACGGAGTGGATTGCTCGCAGTGTCACATGCACAGCAAAGGCTTCCAGCCCGGCGGGTGCACGAGCTGCCACGCGATAGAGCAGAACGGCAGGGCAGCCTCCGCGGCCCAGTTCAGCGCCAACTCCCACCATGTACAGGGAGTGGCCATAGATGAAACGCATTGCTACCAGTGTCACTGGGAAGCAAACAGTGATGGAAGCATAAACAGCACATACCACGGGGGGCCTGCAGCGCCCGGCTCGGCAGTGAACCTGGTAATTTACGGAAGCACAGCAAGGCCGACGACATATACCGTAGGCTCGACAGCTGTAGAGTATACGACTACCGTACAGACCAGGACAGAGCTTACCAAGATCAACCAGGTTTGCCTGGGTTGTCATGATGCTGACAGCGGCACAGCCCAGCCTTTTGCAGACGGCAAGACGCCGAAACAGTATGCATGGGATGGTTTGAGTATTGCAGAACGGTACTCTCAGGCAGGCTCGACTACGTGGGGCAAGTACCCAGCCACAACCAATGCAGCGCAGAAGAACATCGTCAAGGCATATTCTGCCCACGGCAATGCCTCTGTGAACGCACAGGGCTGGAGCACGACTACAGGTGTAGACAGCACAATACCTAACAGAACGGGCGGCATAAATGTTCTCTGCATCGATTGCCACAACTCACACGGATCAAATGCAAGTGGCACAACAACATACTACTTAAGCGCAACAACCAATGGAGGATTGATGAAGGACGTTACTGCCGGACTGGGCGGCTCTGCGGCAACTTATACACCTGCGGATTTCGCGGGATCAACGACAATGACGGCGCACAGCGCAGGGTCAGCCCTCTGCTTCAACTGTCATATGACACCAGCAGCCAATGCGACGAGACCATGGGGTTATCAGACCTTTGGCGCAACCGACATGATCATCAGCTACTTTGAAAAGGTAGGATGGGAAGGCGGTGTAGGCGTCAATGCAGCCGGTGCGCAGATACGGTATCCGTACAAGAACAACCTTGATGCAATTGGAAGCCATTTTGGTGCATCGGCGCCATTAACGACAACGCCGGCCGATACCGTTGACGGTCTGTGTTCAGCATGCCATGACCCGCATGGAGTAAGCCCGAGCCTCGGCGTTAACCAGCAGTACAGTGTACCGTTGCTGAAGGGTACATGGATGACCTCGCCGTACAAAGAAGATGCTGCGCCTTCGGCAACGAATGAAAGCAGGGGCGGAAGTGCCAGCGGGCCGGCTGCTTATGCGTTGTCAAGCACACCGGGATACAAGATCGACCAGAACACGTTTGAGAACATTACAACATCAACAGCTACCACCGGTGACTGGCAATGGCCTGGTACGAACAAACTCAGCCAGACCTCGGACCAGTTCGGCGGACTCTGTCTGTCCTGTCATGCCCAGTCGTCCATCAATCCGACGACAAGCGGAGGGACCTGGTCATCTATGGACAGGATACACAACACCGTCAAGGGGTGGGGTGGGACAGGAGCAAACGCGGGCAATGCAATCCACGCATTTTCATGTTCCAAGTGCCATACGCCGCACAGCTCATGTCTGCCGCGTCTGATGATCTCAAACTGTCTTGACTATAGCCACAGAGGCAGGGTCGCTTCAGGCGGGACCCCCGGACAGTATACTGGCAGTGGCAGCAGAGGGCAGGGACGGGGTCGATTCCCTGGCGGAGGCGGTGGAAATGTTGCCAGTAACGCGGTGGACCGGTATACGGTCCCCAATGGCGGTATCGGCCAATGGTTTGCAGGCAATGGCGGGTTGACATCGGGAAGATCAAACCCTGCATTGAATGAGTGTCATAATGTAGCTGGTGCAGGTGGAACGACCTGGCCTGGCAGCCAGCGCTGGAACACTGTGACGCCGTGGTAATATGAATACAGCCTTACGAGGCCCTGATGAAGGGTCTCAGTAGGGCATCAATTAAATATTGGGAAACTAACACTGAAAGGAGGGAACAAGGATGAAAAAGCATACCTATGTAAAACCGAAAGTTGTTGGAACAGCGAGCGTGCATCCCTGCTGATCCAGTCAGGAATTGAAAGAGGTGAGGCTGGTATAGGCCTCACCTCTATTTTTTTGTCCATTGGCCTTGCAGGTTTTGGGCAGGCCCGAATGACATTGTTGCATTTATTATGCAGCATGCTGCCGGGAAGTCAATTTGATATTTGAATATATATTATTTATAATCAGTTTTATTAATACTAAGAACTGCCAACGTCAAGAACCATAGGAGGAAAACAGAGATGTCCATCCGGATGAAACTTATTCGATTATTCCTTGCCGTGTTAATTATTGCCTTTACGCGAGGGGTTGCTCCTGCTGCCGATCCTGTGCAGGAAGCGCCGCCAGAGATAAAGAAGGGAACTGTAACCGGCAGGATAATGGTCAAGGGCAAGGAAGATGTGCCTCTTTCATGGGGGCAGATAATGTTTTACGATGTATTAACAGGCCCTCCGCCTATTCCCGAAAAATACGAACGGACGCCCGACATATCGAGAAATATGGACGCTGATGGAAAATTCAGCGTGGTACTCCCTGAGGGGAAATATTACATGGGCGCTGTAAAGAGACTCTCCGGAGACAAGCTCGGTCCTCCCCAGAAAGGGGACTATGTATTCAGAAGTTTGAATGAAAAGGGCAGGCCAAGGGACTATGTAGTGAAGGGCGACCAGGTCCTTGATGTCGGGGTTTTTACTGAGGCCTTTCCGCTTACAGAAGAAGACCTGTCGAAAAGGAGGGTTACTACAGCAATAGAGGGAACGATTGTCAATTCAGAATGGCTACCTGTTGAAGGCGCCGTGGTCGTGGCTTTTGTGGAGCCGATTATCGGCACGAAGCCGCTTTTTGTTTCAAACAAGTCTGGCAAGGACGGGAAATATGTGCTCCCCCTGGCTGAAGGCACATATTATTTGAGGGTGAGAAACAGCTTTGCGGCAGGCCCTCCTGAACCGGGACAGATCGTAGGTTACTATGGTGAAGGGACTCCGGCGCCGGTGCCTGTGAAGGAGTGTGAAATATTAAAGGGGATTGATTTTCAGGTCGTTGTATTTCGGGGCAGGGGCCCGGCGCCTCAACCTTCCCCAAAACCGGAACAAACGAATGAGTAAGCGTTCAATATCGTGATATAAATTTATTCTGTACACGGAAAGGGAGGTTTTATACTTATGAAGTTACTGTTTCAATCACTTGCCTTGATGTCAGTTCTTGTATTCTGTACATCGGCGATGTCCATAGAGACATTCAACGATGAGGCGGGGATGAAAAAATTCGCCGATCAATTTATGGGGATCATCGGGAAGGGTGACCTCAATAAGGCATATGATTTTATTAAGCCTTACGTGAACATGAACTCAGTTGAAGTTGATTCTGCGGCTGAAGAATCGAAACAGCACAGACAGAAATTTGCAATGCAATATGGCCCTTCAAAGGGGTACCAGTTTATAAGCGAGAAGAAAGTCGGCAATTTTCTGTACAGGCTTTTGTATATAGAAAAAGCAGAGAAGCAGGCATTGCCGTGGGTCTTTTATTTTTACAAAAATGGAAAGGTATGGAGACTCGATGAATTTGACTGGACAGACCAGGCGTCGGTATTGTTCCAGTCAAATTAAGCAATAAGAACCTGGGTGAGTATTTGCGGGAGCAATATTTTTATCTTTGAGCGGTCTGCAAACTTTGTGTATTTATTCATACATTATTTGAGATAAAACCGGATAAGGAGATTAGCCATGAGAAAGTTGCTTTCATCAGCAATTGTATTCATTGTGAGTATTGCTCTTTGCAGCGCTGTATCTGCCAGGCAGGAGTTGCAGGGTGTGAAGACAGGGAGTATAACAGGGAAGATAGCAGAAAAAGGGAAAGGACCGCTTACAGGCGGAATGGTCTTGTTTTTCAGCGAAAAGTCAGGTCCACCTCCATCGGCAACGAGATACTGGAGAGTCCCTACACACTCATTCAGTATTGATGCAAACGGAAAGTTCAATGCCACACTTCCGGAAGGTAAATATTACATGGGCGCCACCCGGAAGTTTTTGGGTGAGCAGCTCGGTCCTCCCGGGGAAGGAGATCTTTTCTTTATAAGTCAGGACAAAAGCGGAAATCCGAAGCTGCATACTGTGAAGGGTAATGAAATTCTTAACATAGGCGTAATTTCCGAAGCCATACCATTTAGTCGCAAGACACTTGTTATAGAGGGGATTACCTCAATTCATGGAACTATTACTGATGAGAAAGGCAATCCTGTGGAGGGAATGTTAGTATTCGCATTTCCAACGCCGACGATGTTTGGCAGGCCGCTTTTTGTATCAGAGAAGTCTGATAAAGACGGGAAGTATCTGTTGAGGCTGCACAGTGGAGGGAAATATTATCTGAGTTCCAGGGCCAACTACGGAGGAGGCCCGCCCACTGCTGAACAGAATATGGGTGCCTATGCAAAGGGGCAGCCGGTCACCGTGCAATCAGGCGAAATAGTCAAGGGCATTAATATCACTGTTACAAAAGTAGGTTTTTCGGAGTAATAAACGGTTAGAAATCGTTACCAGAAAACCGTCAGTTCATTTGTCACGAAGACACATATAGAAATCGACTCACAGTGAGGCAGTATTGAAGGCCTTTCTTCTATCTCATGATTAAGGCAGGGTTTGCCATTATGACATGCCTGATTGTCCTTTCATTATGCTATCTATCTGATTTATAGGCATTCCTGTCTGGTATATTTATTGCGTTAATTAATTTAAGAATTTTAGTGTTCGATTACTTTATTTAGTAAGATATATGTCCGATTAAATAAATAGAACATAAATTCAATGATGATAGAAGACATAAAGGAGCATGATTATGAATAAACAAATATTGGCTATAATCTTAGGGATTCTATTAATAGCGCTTAACGTGCCCGCCCAGGATGTTACTATTGATGGTTCCGGCAATGTCACGACAGGCACATCAAATACAAATGCCAACCTGGAAGTGACCGGTGAGTCAGGAGAAGACGGGATAGTAGGTTCTGCCAGCAGCATCGGGAGATCAGGTGTTTATGGAATAAATAGTTCAAATAATAGTTATGGGACGCTGGGACATTCCGACTATGGAGTATACGGCAACAGCACCGGGACCGCAGGTTTTTTCCAGGGCAATGCTGAGGTTACCGGGAACCTGACGGTAGGAGGAAACATTTCAGGAAATATCGTAGAGGCGGACCCCAATGTTAATGCACTAGGGAAAGCCTCGCTTGCGTGTTCGGAAGGTCAGGTGGCAAAGTTCATCGGAGCTTCATGGGCCTGCGGTAATGACATAGACACGGACACCAACACGCAGCTTTCTGAATCGGCAGTGGAGACCTACATTACAAACGGCCCTATAAATCTCAACTCAGGTACGACTATTGGGGGCGTCGGCATAGCCGCTGTCAATCACACTCACCCTGCTGGCGGTTCCTACGGTGGTGTGACAGTTGTGGCTGTAAGCGGCGGAGATTATTTTGATCCTGTAACTGCTATAGGTGACATTTCAACATGGTGCGGCGTCCCGTCAGAAACGAACCCATGTTTATTGAAAATAATGCCTGGACGTTATGACATAGGCGGAAGCAGTTTGCAGATGGAGAGTTATATTGATATTGAAGGTTCGGGGGAAAATGTTACAAAAATAACAGGCAGCGTTGACAGCCTGACCGCAGGCATCGTAAATGGAGCGGACAATGCAGAGATAAGATTTCTTACTGTTGAAAATACAAATACCGGCAATGATGTGAATGCCATATACAACTCCGGGGGCTCCCCCAAAATAACCAACGTGACGGCACGTGTAACAGGCGGCTATTTTGGTCGCGGCATCTACAATAATTCTTCAAATGCAATTATCAACAATGTAACGGTCTATGTGTCGGGATCGGGCTTCAGCTTCGGAATTGAAAACTCCTCATCAAGCCCGGTCATAAATAATGCCTCAGTCACTGCCTCCGGTTCCTCTGACGGATATGGGATGTACAGCTACTTCGCGAGCAAAGTAGCGATAACCAATTCCAGGATGAACGGATCGACTGCCAGCATAACTACGGACGCCAAGACGATGGTATTCAATTCACAGCTTGTAGGCGTAGTCAGCGCACCCCCTTCGACTGTTACCTGTGCAGGGGTATTTGATGCAAGTTATACATTTTTTGCAAGCACATGTCCGTGAAAGATGTTTTGATTGGTATGATAATCGGCTGAATCGTTATTACCTGCACGCGGGATCATGCAATTCCATAGAGCCCTTCAACACGTTCGTTCTGCCTCTGCAGCCTCCGGCGCAATGTTCTATCTCTCCGCATCCGAGGCATTCTTCAGGCGGCTTACGGAGACTCTTCACCAGTTCTTTTTTGAAGGCCGATGAAAGAATGGTTTTCAGCGGCGTCTCATTGAGATTCCCCAGGACTATGGGCATCGAAGGGCAGGGACACACATTCCCCTCAGGAGAAATGTATGCCATGCTGTTTCCAGCCTGACAACCTGCACCCGGGAATGCTACTTCCGGATAAAAAATTCTCCATAAAAAGGGGTCATGAATGGTAAGCTTCAGTTTGTCGATTTTAATTTGATTTAATTTTTCCGTCAGGACTTTCCCCTCTTGTCTGCCGATGTAAAAGCATCTGTCTTTTGAACTAAGACGCTGCATCGGAAAGACGATACGGGTTATGTCATTCTCCAGACAAAATGAAACCAGACCCGGGATGTCTCTGTAATTGTCCTCTTCAACCTGAAACGAAGCCCCAATCGTCATGCTGCTGTTTTTATGATTCCGGAGAATTTCAGCTATGAAACGGAAATCATCATCCGTAAAAGCATCGATGAGCAGTTCCTTCACCTTCAGGTCGGACAGACGGGTGAGCATTGAAGGGGTGATGACCGAGCGTGAAACCGTAAGGGACACGGCAACCGGTCCATTTTTGAGCTTCTCAAGTATTTCCAGACATGGATTGCTTAACTCTGCGCCTGAGTCACGCAGATTCAGGGTGAAGAATTTCATCTCCACTATTTGCTGACAGATTCCCATGTATCTGATGGTTGCATCCGGGGCAGGGGAGAGGTCCCAATAGATCCTGATAGGGAAGGCCAGTTCTTTGAGGTTCATTTCTTCCAGCAGTGAGGATCGGGATTATTCATGTCTCCGGTCAGGGCAAGGGTCCTTGCGGTACACCCGCCGAGACACTCAGATTTACTATCACAACTGAGGCATTTCCCTTTGGGTTCTTTGTTTCTCATTTTATCCAGAACAGGGGAGTTTTTCCATATAATGAGCAAATCGTCAGTACAGATATTTCCGACTACTATCGGTATGAACCCGCAGGGGGTGATGTCACCGTTTGATTTGATGTTCAGGGACAGCTTTCCGCACACGCTTCCCTTTACGAGGGTATCATTGCTTTTCTCTCCGAGCTGGGAAATGATAGGGTCTTCGAGGGAAATACGCAGATTCCTTACCGACTTCTTCAGCTCAATTGCCCGGATGTAGAAGTCCCGCCACTCCTCAGGCGTTAGATCGAGTATGTCCTTGTTGGCGAAGCCGAGTCCCGAGCATTTAAAATTATGAAAGTTGATATTGGCCACCCCGGATGACAGCGCCATCTCAACCAGCCCGTCGACATCATCGATGTTGATTTTGCAGATGACCGAAGAAATAGATGTTTCGATACCGGTCTCTTTCAGGTATGCCAGCGCTGCAAGGGCCTTCTCATGGCTTCCTTTGATGCCCCTGAACTTG
>JAGVNU010000005.1 GCA_020053105.1 Thermodesulfovibrionia bacterium | reverse complement strand
GCTGGAAGGCCCTTTAAGATTTTATGACCCTTCGGGCCGGTCTTTTTGAGTACTCTTGATTTTCTTCTCCCAGCCATTATGAGCCTGTAATTAATATAATCAAGTGTTTCGTCGGGATTGAAATGTTTGAGGACAATACGGCTTGATATCCTCTGATTAAGCTGTCTGAGATTATCTGCCCGGAGCCTGGTTTCAAGTTCAGGCTGACCTGAAAGAATTATCTGAAGGAGTTTGTCCTTGTCGGTCTCGATGTTTGAAAGAAGTCTCAACTCCTCAAGTGTCTCGTCAGGAAGGTTTTGCGCTTCATCAACGATTATGATGACCCTTTTACCTTCTGAGGATTTATTTGTCACAAAATCCCTTAAGGCCTTAATGAGCGAATGTTTATTACTGTTATCAAATTTGATATCAAAGTCTTCTGCAACTGCGCTTAAAAACTCTTCCGGCGACAGCCGGGGCGTAAGGACGATCGCTGTCTCTGCCCTGGATCTCCAGTTTTCAAGAAACACGTTGAGTAGGGTGGTCTTTCCGGTACCGGGTTCACCGGTTATAAGTAGAAAGCCTTCCTTCTGATCAATCGAATAGTCCATCAGGAGAAGGCCTTCATGATGACTTGAAGAAGGATAAAAAAAGGCAGGGTCCGGGGTCAGTTTGAAAGGGTCCTCTTTGAGTCCGAAGAAACGGAGAAAATCCATGGCTATGATCCCATTCTCGATACAAGATTATATATGGGGGCCAGTAATCCCAGAATAATTACAACAAACATACCGCCGATAACTATAATAATAATCGGCTCGATCATTTTACCCATCTTCTCCGAGACGTCATCAAGCTTTTTAAGAAAGTACTCGGACAGGAAATTGAGCTGCTCGGTAAGATTGCCTGTAGACTCTCCGATGGATATCATCCTGACTACAAGATTGGGAAACAGCGTGTCGTGTTTTTTTATGGCATCGCTTATATTACTGCCGAGCAGGATGTCCTCTTTTATATTTGCGATCGCCTTCCTGAATACAGCATTGTCCATAGTGGTCAAAGTAATATCAAGTGACCTGTCGATTGTGACCCCTGCTGAGATAAGTATCCTTAATTGCTCGGAGAATAAGGCGAGCAGTTTATTGGACATTATTAACTTGACGATTGGTAATCTTAATTTGGCCATATCGAGATAGTATTTTGTGGACTCATATTTTGAAAGCAGTTTCAGGACAATACAGACAATGACCGGCACAAGAATAAAGACGTACCATTTGGAACTGGTAAAGTCGCTTGCTGCTATGAGGGCCTGTGTCATAGGCGGCAGATCGATGGCCATGGTTTTGAAAAGCTCACTCATCTTTGGCAGCACATAAATAAGCCAGAACATGAGAGCGCCTGTAGTGCCGATAAGCGCGAATGCCGGATACATCAGCGCCCGTATTATGGCGCTTTTCAGGTCTTCCATCCTCTGCAGGTGCAATGCAACATCCGACAGGCTTTCACTGATACGGCCCGTTTCTTCGCCAACGGCGATTAAATTTATAAAAATATCCGGGAATACATCCTTATGGCGCGCTAAGGCTTCAGAGAACCCCGAACCTAACTCAATCGTCCTTCTGATGTTCAGAAGTTTTTCCCTGAAATGCCTGTTTTCCGCTGATTCCGCTATATCAATAATTGACTGAAGCAGCGGGAGCCCGGCCCTTTGCATGACGGACAGGTTTTTAGCGAATTCAATTACATCCTTTGGTTTTATACTCCAGGAGCTGGCTTTTTTCAGGTATAAACCGGTAAGGCTGTCGGATTTTTGTAATTTTACTATATGCAGTCCTGAGTCGGATATATTATCGTAGGCATGGTCTATGTCACTGTGTTCTATTGATCCCCTGACCATCACGCCCTGCTCATTTATCGCTTTATAGCTGAAATAAGGCATCAGCCTATCAACCTCACTATTTCTTCTATGCTTGTCAGGTCCTGACTTATCTTTTCTATGCCGGATTCCTTTAGTGTGACCATACCATTGTTTATGGCTTCCTCTTTAAGCTTGCTCAGTGACGCCCCTTCAGATATGAATTCTCTTATCACGTCATTGACGACCATTATTTCTCCGACGACCGTCCTTCCTGCATAACCGGTATTGCTGCACATCTTGCATCCTTTGGCCCTGTAGGCTGTTTCGAGTTTGATGCCGTGCCCCGGGGATTTCCCGTTTCCATTCAGGCTGATCAGGTCCAGTTCCTTTTCAGATACCGTATATTTTTCCTTGCAGTGATTGCAGAGTTTTCTTACAAGCCTCTGGGCAATTACCGCCAGCAGAGATGAAGAAAGCATGAACCTGTCGATATTAAAATCCAGCAGTCTGGGGATGGAAGTAACTGCATCGTTAGAATGTATGGTGGACAACACGAGATGACCGGAGATGGACGCCCTTATCGCGATCTTTGCTGTTTCTTCATCCCTGATCTCTCCAAGCAGCATAACGTCAGGGTCCTGTCTCATGAAATTTCTACCGGCAAGGGCAAAATCATAGCCCGCCTTCAGATTGACAGAGGTTTGCTTGACAAAGTTTAGCTTATACTCGACAGGGTCTTCGACAGTCAGAACATTCCTCTCGATCGGGTTGATCTCTCGTAATGCAGCGTACAATGTGGTTGTCTTCCCGCTGCCGGTAGGTCCGGAGACCAGTATGATGCCGTACGGTTTCTGAAAAAGTGTTTGCAGACGAGCCGTATTCTGATGGTCGAAACCGAGACTCTCCAGCCTGAGCAGTTGCCCGGTGCCTGCAAGGACCCTTATGACTACGTTTTCACCATAAATGGTCGGGACTGTTGATACACGCATTTCATACTTCGTGTTGAAAAATGGCAGTGAAAACGAGCCGTCCTGCGGTAATCTCTTCTCTGAAATATCCAGGGTCGACATTACCTTGATCCTGGACACAATGCCGTTATGAGCGCTTTTGTTGATGCAGAAGCCGTGCTGGAGAACGCCGTCCACCCGGTAGAATACATCCACGGTATCAGAAGACGGGTTAATGTGAATGTCCGTTGCCTTTCTCCGGATGCCCTCCATTATTAAATTCTGGGACATGTCCGCGATTGCAGTCACGGGCAGTTCTGCAGACAATTTAATTTCACTTATGGCTGCAGTTATCAGCTGCTGTATCGGGTTGTCAAGAAAGTAATACGC
>JAGVNU010000076.1 GCA_020053105.1 Thermodesulfovibrionia bacterium | reverse complement strand
GGTTTGCTCAGTTTTCTGTCTGTTATTTTGGACCAGAGTACCGGGTGCATCTCCGCCATGTTTGCGCCCCAGAGCACAACAGAGTCGGCATAGTGCATGTCATCATAATTGCCTGCGGGCTCGTCAATTCCGAAGGTCTGCATGAAGGCAGCTACAGCGCTTGCCATGCAGTGTCTGGCATTAGGGTCGAGGTTGTTGCTCCTGAAACCCGCCTTCATTAATTTGACCGCAGCAATCCCCTCCATAATCGTATATTGACCGGATCCGAAGAGCGCCACTCCCGTGGGTCCCAGTTCAGAGTAATATTTCTTGAACTGTTTCCCCATTTCTTCAAATGCCTTCTGCCATGTGACCGGACGGAATTTTCCCTTCTTGTCGAATTCGCCTTTTTCATTCACTCTCAGAAGCGGCTCGGTGAGCCTGTCCGCGCCGTACATGATCTTTGCGTTGAAATACCCCTTGATGCAGTTAAGTCCCATGTTTACCGGGGCCGCAGGGTCTCCCTTGACCGCGACTATCATATCGTCTTTGGTTGCCACCATTATGCCGCAGCCTGTGCCGCAGAACCTGCACACTGCCTTGTCCCAACGCCAGCCGGCCTCTGTTTCTTTTGCAACTGCCAGCAATTTCTCCGGCACCGCCATGCCGATTGCCGTTGCCGCGCTCACTGCTGCCGTGGTTTTCAGAAAGTCCCGTCTTGTCACCTTCATATCAGGCCTCCTTTATAGCTGATGATAACTGTAATAATAATGTCCTTTGCGTAAGGGCACGGCGCGCCGTGCCTCTACTTGCCCATAACAAACAGAATATATTAGATTCATATCACAATCACGAGTCATATTCAAGCCCTGAAACATCCGGCGCGATTGCAATCATCAATTAAAAAATAGCAGGTTTCTTTGTAAACGTGATGTTAATATTTGTAAAGAAAAAGTAAATTTTGGTCTGTCTGCATTTCGTTGGAGAGGGTGGTTTTAACTTGTCTTACAAAGGATGGATTAATACCCCGTCTGCTTGCGGAGGGGAAGTTTATTGTTGTTGGGAAAACCATACAAAGTTGTTATGGAAACCATACAAATCCTGTGTTCCTCCCAAAAATTAAATAATGTTGTTAGAATAGGACATTCTTAATATTAAAGAGGTTATTACGGCTTTATACTTTGAGGCATTACTTTTGCATATAAATACGATCCAGTGCTTTAATGAATAATGGTTTATTAAATTTTCTTCATTAAAGAAAGGACCTTGTTTGACCCATGTGCCGAATCATTGAGCTGTCACCCTTATCCAACAGGCTTCGTCTTATAGTTTTTTTTATCGGTATCTTATCTCTCCATGGATGTGCTACAACGAAAGGAGTTCATGAGGAATCCCGGCCCGTTCCAAAGGAATCCCAGCCCATTCCAAGACATCTGGAAGAATATATCGAACGAAATGAGTTTTCAGTTGCAAAAGGAGATGATGTCATTGGCCGGCTGGCCTTCATGAGTCTTGAAAAGGGGGACACTCTGCCGGATATTGCAAGGCACTTCAGCCTGGGAATCAATGGAGTCAGTGCAGCTAATCCAGGGGTAGATGTATGGGCGCCTAAGGCCGGAGAACGTATCATGCTGCCTCTGAGTTTTATACTGCCGGATGCTCCCAGAAAAGGCATCGTGATCAACCTGGCCGCAATGAGGCTTTTTCAATTTAAAGGAGATAGTGAGTCACTGGCGGTGTTGACCTACCCGGTCGGTGTCGGTACCGAAGAGCGACCCTCGCCCACAGGTCAAATGTATGTGGAACGCAAGGTAGTCCGTCCGACCTGGCATGTGCCTGCCTCAATTGCTGAGGACCATCGAAAAAAAGGGGACCCTCTTCCAGCTAAAGTTCTGCCCGGCCCCCTCAATCCCCTGGGAGAATACGCGCTATATTTAAGTAAGTCGAGTTATTTGATCCATGGCACTAATAAACCGGCAAGCATTGGTCTTAGAGCGACCAACGGCTGCATAAGACTCTATCCGGAAGCCGTGAAAAAACTCTATGAGAACACCCCGGCAAAAACACCTGTATACATCGTCAATCAGCCATATCTCACAGGTCAAAGTAACGGAGTAGTTTACTTGGAAGTCCATGCATCCCCGGAAGACCTGGACGCTGTTGAGTTTGATAAGATATATGCGAAATTGAGAAATATTGAAAAGGAATCGGGGCGCACGCTTGACTGGAGCAAAGTCAAGAAAGTATTGGCCGAGGCCCGGGGGATTCCTGTCCCCATATTCGAGATCAGGCAAGGAAGCGGAGTAGGGGTTGCTGGCCCCGTAGAACTCAAGCACCCTGGTGAATTATATGGCAGACCGGAGATACCGGAACTGAAAACAGATGCGTGGTCTGTTTTGGCTGCTGACGTGAGTGACGAGATTGAAGCTGTGAGACTTGCTGCCATTATCAACCACCAGGGGCCGCAAATTCCGGCAAGGGTGTTATCAAAGAACAACAGCTACCGTGTTATCGCTGGTCCTTTCAATGATATCAGAGAGGCCAAAGATGCAATCAAACGCCTGAAAATTGATTTGGAAATAGATGGTATGTTGATTGAAAGAGCGGCCGCAAAGCCTCCTGCCGCTGGAGCAGTGAAGGAGGAACCACTTGTCGCCGACATTGCAAAGACAGGCGGCTCAGGAAATCCAGGGGGCTATGCTCTCCAGATAGGGGCATTTGCCGAGGAAAAGAACGCGCTTTCCCTTTCAGAGAAACTGAAGCTGAAGGGATATGGGACATCGGTCCGCAAATACGGAAAAAGGCCGCTCCACCTTGTCCTGATAGGCAGGTTCGACACGAGTAAGAAGGCTTCGGAGGAATCCAAACTGATTCTCCAAAAATACGGCATCAAATCCGTTATCTATCGATATTAGAGGCACGATAGAATGATGGTTTAAAGAATCACAAAAAATACCAGGATTCCTGGTTTAAGCGCAGGGAGAAATATCTTGCAATAATTTTTCATAGAAGGAGGTGATTAGACGATGAAGAAGAATCTTTTGATGATTTCAATGATGATTGTTCTTGCCATTGCTTTGGTGGGTTGCGCAACAACAGGTGACCTTGAGAAAGTCCAGTCTCAGCAAATGCTGACTGGTGCGAAAGCTGATCAGGCAGCGCAGGATGCGCAGGCTGCCAAGGCGGCAGCGGATGCGGCCGCGTTAAAGGCAGAGGCTGCCGTGACCCGCGCCGAAGATGCTATCAAGATGGCAGAGGAAAGGGAGAAGCTGGCAGCAGAAAAGATGAAGCTCGCAGAGGAAAGGGAGAAACTGGCAGAGGAAAAGTCGATGATTGCAGATGAAAAGACGAAGCAGGCTGACGAGATTTTCCGGAAATCAATGAAGAAGTAAGTCGATTTTGTGGGAGTGTAGGGGCAATTTACCCTGAAGGGCACAGGCATGAATTGCCCCTACACTCTTATGTATTAACGAACACGAAGGGATATATGGGTAAAAAGCAAAGCAGGATAGGTGAGCATCTAAACTTGTTCTTTGTCCTTATCATAATAGCGCCAATTCTAATATTCGGATGCAGTCACTTTAATGAGAGATCTCAGGCCAGGTCAACCTTCAAAGAAGCGAATGATCTTTTCACCCAGGGAAGCTACGAGGCCTCCCTGAGTAAATATCAGCAGGTAATTGAAAAATATCCCACGGCTGGAGACAGGGTCCTTTTCGAGATGGGTATTATTTATGCGTATACCGGGAATGAGCAAAAAGATTATCAGAAATCTCTGGAATGTTTTCAGAAACTCATAAAGGATTACCCGGAGAGCGGGTACAGGAAAGATAGTGAGATAATGATATTCCAGATCAATAATGTCATCTTCAAAGATAAGACGATTGGCACGAAGCAAACACAGATTGAGACTCTCCGGCAAGAGGTCAAAAGCAGGGGGAATGAGATTGCTACACTGCAAAAAATGATTGAAGAGCTTAAACAAGAGGTCAATAGTAAAGAGAATGAGATTATTACACTGCAAAAAGAGGTTGTTGCGCTCCAGAGGGGACCGGCAGATAAGATTCTGATAGAAAAGAAAGAGCGTCGATTAACGTTGCTCTCAAAGGACAAGGCGCTCAAAACCTACAACATAGCCTTGGGGGGAAACCCGAATGGTCCAAAAGAAAGGCAGGGCGATAACAAAACCCCGGAGGGGACCTATATTATCGATTCAAGAAACAGGGACAGCCGTTATCACCTGTCTCTTCATATTTCCTATCCAAACGAGAAAGACAAAAAGCGGGCAAAAGAACTTGGTGTTTCTCCGGGCGGAGACATCATGATCCACGGCATTAAGAATGGTTTCTCGTGGGCCGGTAATTTTCATACAGAGGTTGACTGGACGAAAGGCTGTATTGCCGTCACAGACGAAGAAATAGAGGAAATTGAAAAGTTAGTGCCCAATGGCACGATTGTTGAGATAACCCCATAGAAGACCGCATAACTTATCGTTGCACCAAATCACGTGACCCGATTTGACTTGATCTTATGCAGACTTTACAATCCTTATAAAGGAATGACGTCACGCGCTCATTTCCTGAAATTACCTTATGCACACTCTAAAGAACTTATTAAGACAGTTCAGGGCGCTAAAGATCAGCCTCAGTCTCAAATTTGTAATCGGCGTAGCCGTTGTACTGGCCATTACGACCGGGATATCGATTTATTTCATAAACATAAATCATAAGAAACTCGTTATAGAGCAGCTCGACCAGCAGGCGCGGGCACTTTTCAGGCAGGTTGTCCTGACGAGAAAATGGATATCCGATCACGGGGGAGTGTTCGTGGAAAGGGTGCCGTGGAAAGAGCCAAGTCCCTATCTCGCGGAACCGGAAATCGTGGACTCTCACGGGAAAAAATATGTCAGGCAAAGCCCTGCCATGGTAACAAAGGAACTTTCAAGGTATGCCAGGGAAAAAGGCCTGTACTGGTTTCATATTACAAGCCTCAAGCTGATAAATCCGGAGAATGCCCCGGATGAGTTTGAAAGGACTGCCCTCAATGAATTTGAGACCAAAGGGACAAAGGAATCTGCCAAGGTGGAAAAGGTCAATTCATCTTATTTCTATCGTTATATCGCACCGCTCTATGTCGAAGAGACATGCCTCAAATGCCACTCCCATCAGGGTTACAGGACTGGCGATGTCAGGGGCGCCATAAGCGTAACTGTACCGATGGATTCTGCATTGGTAATGATAAACTCCGGCAGGAGAGACCTGCTTATCTCAAGCAGCGTGACTATCGGAGTGCTGATGATCGTGCTTTTTATCATGATGAAGGAGCTTGTGGTCCGTCCGGTAAATGAGTTGAAGACCTCCATTGGAGATGTTTCAAAAGGCCGGAAGTCTCAAACTTCAACGGTAAGCACCGGCGATGAACTGGAGGACCTGAGTAACTCATTTGTTGAAATGTCTCAGGCGCTCGCTGAATACCACAAGGACCTTGAAAACAAGGTGCAGAAGGCCACGAGGGGGCTTGAAGAGGCGAACATGAAACTCATGGAGCTGAACGAAAAGAAATCCGACTTTATCGCGAAGATGTCCCACGAATTAAGGACCCCGATGACCTCAATCAAAGGGGCTATGGATTATATATCTGTCAAATTATCCAGGGACGGCAGGGACACAGGGGAAGTTACAGAATTTCTGGATGTCATCAAAAATAACGCCGACAGGCTCATCCGTCTTGTTAATGATACTATTGACCTGGAGCGCATTGAATCCGGGATGTTTGATCTTCACTTCAGCCAGATAGATCTTTTGTCTCTTATTAAAGACGTGGCAATAAGCTTTCAGTCAACTTCCGGTGAAAAAAATATTACCTTTAAGATTATGGCAAATCCCGGGACTTTTGTTGACGCCGATGAAGACAGGACCAGACAGGTTTTGATCAACCTGGTCTCTAACGCGCTCACATATGGACCGGCTGATTCGGAAATTCAGATAGCTGTTACAGAGACGGAAGAGAAGCTGACGGTTTCTGTTCAGGATGAAGGCCCCGGAATACCCGATGAACTCCGGGAGAAAATCTTTGACAAGTTTTATACAATAGGTAAAAGGCACGGTACCGGCCTTGGACTTGCCATATGTAAAGCCATAGTCGAAGCCCACGGCGGGGCGATAGGTGTCTTGAGCAAAACGCTGGAGGGAAAGAACACAATCTATTTTACGCTTCCTAAAAGAGGGGAAAGTATTAAATGAATAACAGGATACTTGCCGTAGATGATGACAAAGACATATTGAAGGTTGTCAAGGCCAATCTCGAACTTTACGGCTATGCGGTTGATACAGCGGAAAACTGGGAAGGGGCACAGGAGAGGCTGTCGGCCCGGACCCCTGACCTTATCATCCTGGATGTTATGCTTCCTGACGGAGACGGCATGGAGATATGCCGTGATCTGAGAAAGGACTTCCCTGAAATGCCCATCATAATGCTGACAGCCAGGGACAAGGTCTCTGACAAGGTATTCGGACTTGAAAGCGGCGCGGATGATTACGTGGTAAAGCCCTTTGAGACGCTTGAGCTGGTGGCAAGGATCAAGGCGTGCCTGCGCAGGACGATGCCCGCTCAGACGGAGGAAAAGATTGTGATAGGGAGTCTGAAAGTGGATTTCAAAAAACATCTCGTAAGCCTGTCCGGTAAAAAAATCGACCTTACCCCGAAGGAATACGATCTGCTGTGTTTCTTCTTAAATCATCGCGGCGAAGCGGTGAGCAGGGACCAGATCAGGAAGAACATCTGGAAGGATTCAAAGATCTACTCCTGGAGCAGGGTCATTGATGTTCATATTCAGCACCTCAGGCAAAAGATAGAAAAAGACCCTTCTGCCCCCAAATACATTATAACCGTACCTGGAGCCGGGTACAGGTTCATCGAGTGATCCATTTCTTTAAGGTAGTCGCCAGCAGCCAACTTTTCATATAAGTTACTCATCGATTTGTCCTTCACATCAATTGGCTACCTGTAAGAATTAATAGGTGACATGTGAGATATTTAAACTTAATATATACACAATTGGGACACGGGTTTAATCCTCACTCTTCTGAATTTTATAAATATTCTCTATGGAGGTGCGTTTGAGCAGGCGCAAGATTCTCATAGTTGATGATGATCTGTCGGTGAGCGCAGTGGTAAAGATAGCTCTGGAAGCTATGTATGACGTGGCTACAGCGAACAGTGCGTTAAGAGCAATCCAATATCTTTCTGTACGCAAAGTCGATCTGGTTATTCTTGATATAAATATGCCGGGGATGAACGGGATCGAGGCGCTTGAAAAAATTAAAAAGGGGCACCCCGATATCATCGTCATAATGCTTACATCCTATGCTTCCAAGGAGAACATGCAGAAAGCCACTTCCTTTGGGGCTTATGGTTTCATCTTTAAGCCGTTTGATTTACACATCCTTCGAAATTATATATATACTGCTTTCAACATCAGGGAAAAGGACAGCGTCAGTGACAAAGTCCCTGTCCGCAAAACAGTCCTCCAATAACCGGATTCGATCAGTTATCATCATTGCTTCCCAGTTTTTCCATGACGCTGACCGCCTGTTACTGATTCGTGGCCCATTCTGAAATTTACTTTTTCTTAACAGATATTAACAGCACATTTACAAAGAAACCTGTTACTTTTTGTCTATGAAGCCGAAACTCAGAGCAAGCCGTGAAAGGGAAGATCGTGACGAGTAAATCAGTTGAGAGAGGAGGTGATGGATGTTGTAAAACCCTGAAAATTTACCATAAGGAAGAGAAAATCTGTCTGAAATTCCTATAAGGAGGAAGAAATGAAAAAAATTATATCGCTGGCAATAACAGCCTGTATCCTGGCACTCGGTACCAGCGTGTTTGCCATAACAAAAGTCAATCTCCCGAAGGATCTCTCAAAAGAGAGCAGGGATTGCATAAGCTGCCACAAGGAGTCATCGGTCAATATCTATCAGCAGTGGGGCTACAGTAAACACTTTCGCGCAAACATCGGCTGCTATGAATGCCATGAAGCTCAGAAAGGCGAGCCGGATGCTTTTGAACACGAAGGCAAGTTCATTGCAATAATCGTGTCGCCGAAAGACTGCGCGAAATGTCATGAAAAAGAGGTTGATGAATTTGTAAATTCCCACCATGCGAAGGCCGGGAGGATCATGGGATCGCTGGACAACACCCTTGCCGAAGTTGTTGAAGGCAACAAGGGCATGAAGACAGAAGGGTTCCCTGAAGGGGTTTCCGCCGCTGCCGTCAACGGCTGCTGGCAATGCCACGGCTCTATTGTAAAGGTCAACAATGATGGAACTCTTGACCCTGCAACCTGGCCTAATACAGGAATGGGAAGAGTAAATCCTGACGGCACGGAGGGCAGTTGTACGGCATGTCATCAGCGCCATGAATTCTCGGTTGCCCAGGCGCGTCAGCCAGAGAACTGCGGCAGATGCCATATGGGACCCGACCATCCTCAGATCGAGATTTATCAGGAATCCAAACATGGAATCAATTATTACGCTAACAAGGACAAGATGAACCTGGACTCATCCAAGTGGGTCGTTGGTGAAGACTATTTTGACGCTCCTACCTGCGCAACGTGCCATATGTCGGCCACAAGTGATATGCCGGTCTCTCATAATATAGGTTTGCGTATCAAATGGAATAACCGTCCTCCGCAGTTAAAGCTTGCTCATGAATCAGACGTAAAATGGGGCCTGGCGTCAGGCGCTGTTACCGGAGACATGCGTAAGAATAATATGCAGAAGGTGTGTGTAGCCTGTCATAACCAGAATTTTGTGGATTCGTTCTATACACAGTATGAAGCTCAGCTCACATTGTACAGCGAAAAATGGGCCAAGCCCGGAGAAAAACTTTTCAAAAAGGCGACAGAGGTATTGAAGACGGTGAAAGGTAAGGAGTATGCCGATTTCGCCCAGAAGATCGACTATACGTGGTTCGAGCTGTGGCACCATGAAGGCCGCCGCGTCCGTCACGCAGCTTCAATGCAGGCCCCTGATTATACACAGTGGCACGGCAACTATGATCTGGCCAGAAACTGGTATGGCTCATATGTGCCTGAGCTCAAAGAAGTCATTGAAATGGGTATGAAGAGCGAAAACAGCGATGCAAAGAAGCTTGCAGGCGAACTGGAGAAAATGCTCGCAGAAGTAACGAATGATGAAAACCACAAATGGTCTATCGGAAAAGAAGACCCGGTGGCCAAGGCAGAACGTGACAAACGCCGCAAGGAGTTCCTGGACCGTTACAAGTAGACAATTAATCAGGATTGCTTCAAGGGGAGTAGAGATATAGTCTCCGCTCCCCTTTTTTTATGAGGTGTTTTGAGATGCATAACCGCTTATTATTGAATGTGATTTTTGCTATAGATTTTATCTGTATAAATAGAATAGACTATTAAAGATTATGATGATTTTGATGTGGTTATTTTCGATGCTGCTTATCCCATCAATTGCGGACGCATGGGGACCTCTCACACATATCTACCTGGGCTATCAGGTCATTGACTTCGGAGCGGCCCTTATACCTGCCGGAATATACTCGATTATAAAGAAGTATAAAAGTGATTTCCTCTACGGGAATGTGAGCGCTGATATCATTCTCGGCAGGCGGTTCCAGGCATTTGAGACAAACTCCCACAGCTGGGACATTGCCTGGAAATTGTTCGGGTCCGCCAGAACTGACAGACAGAAGGCCTTTGCCTACGGCTACCTGATGCACCTTTGTGCTGACACTGTCGCGCATAATATGGTAAGGTCGAGAATTCCTTTCATTCATTCAATCCTTGAGATAAAATCCGACAGCATTATAGATAAGAAATACAGAAGAATCATGAAGCGGCTTGACAAGGCGATGCAGAAGAAAAACGATATCTTTCTTGAGAAAAGACTCCAAAGCCTCTTTTTCTCTTTTAAGACAAACAAGAGAATATTCAATGGAATTCTCGTGTTATCAAGGCTTCCCAACTATACCCCATTATCCAATTTTATCGACAACAGGTTCCCCTATGAAATTCCTGTTGAAAACATCTATGCCTTTCAGCAGGAGGCGCTGACCAGAATGATAGAACTGCTGAATAATGGAAGGGATTCGGAAGTCCTTAAAGAGCATCCTTTGGGGAGATACCAGAGAAAGGCCTCCTGACCATTTCCCGGCATTGTAATTTTCAATAGATTCTGCTACGATTTTAACTCATTCAAGAGCAAATAATTTCATTTTCAGAGGGTGATATCCACATGCAAGACGAGGAAGCCAAGTCTGTTATTGAAGCGATACTGTTTATGGCCGGTGAGCCTGTAACGCTTGATACGATCAGAAAGATAACAGACGTAGACAAGTATAATATGGAAAGGCTTGCCAGAGAACTCATCAGCGATTATTCGGTCAGGAATTCCGGCCTTTTTATTGTGGAGGTAGCTGAAGGGTACCAGATGGTCACCAATCCTGCGTGTGCCCCCTGGGTCAAGAAGCTCCTTTCTGCTTCAGTCCCTAAAAAACTCACCCAGTCATCCCTTGAAACCATGGCCATCATCGCGTATAAACAGCCGATTATCAAAGCTGAAATAGAGGCCATCAGGGGGGTCAATTCTGATGGTGTCGTAAAGACGCTGCTGGACAAGAGGCTTATTAAAATCCTCGGCAGGAAAGAGGTCCCCGGAAGACCGCTGATGTATGGTACGACAAAGGAGTTTTTGCAGTACTTCGGGCTGAAGGATTTGTCAGAGCTTCCAACTCTTAAAGAATTCCAGGAGGTAGACATCCCGGAACCTGCGGAGAGGTCATCTGAAGCCCCGGAATTGGCGGAATATGCTGATGAGGAACATCAATCAGTTGTCGTGCCTGTTGAATCGGGAATGACAGACGCCGGACCTCAGACAGAAGATATTGTCGATCCAGGTGATGAACAGGGATTTGATGATGTTCAGGAACAGGATGATGTTACCGGGCAGCCTTCCGATGAAGCAGTCAGGCCGCAGGAATAATCGAAAGAGTTTGCCGGGGACTTACCTTATATACGCTTCAGTAACATATCTGCGCATCATTCTGTGGCAGTTAAAGTAATACGCGTTTTTGCCGATGGCGTTTTGCATCATCCTGATCCACCTTTTGCGGTCATTATAGTAAAGGGGGATAATGGTGTGTTCGAGTTTATTGTAGAGGTCATCTGAATCTATCTGGTTCATATTGGTGTCCGACTCAATCTCTTTCGGCGCGGGCCCTATGGCCCAGCCTGTATATCCTTCTATATGTCCCTCAATCCACCATCCGTCAAGCACGCTGAAGTTCATCACCCCGTTATGGGTCGCCTTCATGCCGCTTGTGCCTGAGGCTTCGAGGGGCCGCAGCGGAGTGTTCAGCCAGATATCTACTCCGGATACGAGTTTGAGCGCTATTTCCATGTTATAGTTCTGAATGAAGGCAATCCTGATCTTCCCTTTAAACTTTTCCCTGTAAGAAAAAATCTTTTCGATTAGCTGCTTTCCTACCGTGTCTTTCGGATGCGCCTTCCCTGCATAGATGATCTGTATTTTGCCTGTGCCGATCTGCTCAAGCCTTTTTAAGTCCGAGAACAGAAGGTCAGCCCTTTTATAGGCGGTGGCCCTTCTTGCAAAGCCGATGGTCAGAGTTTCACAGTCCATCTCTGTACCTGAAACAGAATTTACATAATCTATGAGTATCTTTTTTGCCTCCTGGTGCGCTCCCCACAGTTCTTCATCAGGGATCGCGCCAATCCTCACAAATATTTCAGGTTCATTGGCCCATCCGGGAAGGTATTTATCATAAATTTTTTTCATGCTGTCACAGGTCCATGTGTACGAATGCACGCCGTTTGTTATGGCATTTATCTGATATCCCGGGAACATGCTCTGTGAAACTTTGCCGTGCTTTTTTGCTACTCCGTTTACATATTTACTTAAATTAAAGCCGAGAAGGGTCATGTTGACTTTATTCTCACCGGCAAGCTTTTTCAGGATATTTTCAGGGAAATAGTCTCCAAATACTTTTTTGAACAGCTCATACGAAAATTTATCATGTCCTGCCTCAACAGGCGTATGCGTTGTAAACACGCACAAGTCCTTGACAGACTCGGTGTCCCAAATATGGTCTTCATCCCAGACGGATTCAATATCTTTTTTGAATTCATGCAGCAGTTCAAGGGTAAGAAATGCAGCGTGCCCTTCGTTCATGTGATATTTCTTGATCTGAAATCCGAGTTTCTTTAGCATCCTTACGCCGCCTATGCCAAGGACTATTTCCTGTTTTATTCTGTAATCCTCTCCACCGCCGTAAAGATGGTCCGTCAGTGTCCTGTCTTCCGCACTGTTTTCCGGCAGGTCGGTATCAAGATATATAACAGGAACCCTGCTTCCCTCCCTCGGGCTCTCTACAAAATAAACCCAGGCCTGTAAATACACTTTTCTGCCCTCTATTGTAACCATAACTTTTTCTGTTGACTTATGCAGGAGCTTTGAGGGGTCCCATACGGCGGGATGTTCTATCTGATGGCCTGTGGCATCGATTTCCTGGAGGAAATATCCTTTGCGGCTGATCAGTGTAACAGCTATGAAAGGCAGGCAAAGGTCAGCGGCGGACTTGACTGTATCACCGGCAAGCACCCCCAGTCCTCCCGAATAAGTGGGTATTTCATCCCTGAGACCTATCTCCATTGAGAAATAAGCTATCTTTGGTTCTGTGATGAACTTTTCAAGTATTGTCATAGCAGCGTATTATACCAGATTTATTTATTGATGTTGAGACACCTGGCAACTTATTTTTTTAAATAGAAGTTTAGCTTTGTTTCATCGAAATTTCCGATGGCGTATCTAAACATAGTTCTCGGCATTTCCTTGCAATACTTTAACTGGAAGCTCTCTTTAGTCTCCTCGTCTTTTTTCCGGTTTCCCGTAAATATCCATCCGACTGTTATATGCATATATGGTCATGACCTGAAGGCAGTCAATATCTCCGGGACTGGAAATTCGTGGAGCAGTTTCAAAAGCGCCAGCACGATCAGGCAGGTACACAGGGCATAATATTCCCTGTGGCCGAGCCACTGATTAAAGGACCAGTGCGCACGTAATCCGGGGATGGTCTTTGGATAGAAAATCGACGTGCGGCGGGTATATCGCGTCCATTCTTCCCCGAATGTATCAGCAAGCCTGGTCTCTTCTCTGTGTATCTTGGGAACATAAAATATTACCACTATCGCGAATACGACAATAACGTTTTTGATATCGCCGATTATACTGCAAAAGCCGATGGCCATTAACAGAGAGCCGATGTATAAGGGGTGTCTGGTCAGGGAATATGGTCCGATTGTTGCCAGCTGTTCACTTTTATGAATAATCCCTGCGGCCCAGGACCTGAGGCCGACTCCGGACAATACAAGGAAGAAACCTGCCGGGCCCCATATGTCGCTAAGGCTGAATATATCGTGGGGCACTATATTTTCAATAAAGAAATCATTGGCTATGAATATAGCGAAGACCAGCAATGACAATCTGATGCGGTTACGAGCGAGAACTTTTTGTATCTTTTGATACATTGATTGAGATTCCAAATTGACAGACCTCTCTGCTGCGTTTCATATCCTTATTTGCGCCGTGATATAGTGCGAGCTTTTAAAAAATGACAGGTTAGATTATATCTTTTTAAAAGAATAAAGTTCAATGAGTGATTTCAAATGCGGACCGTGAAATTTTATTTGTACGCCGCTTTCAGTTGACCGCATGCTGCCGAGATGTCCGCTCCCTTACTTTTTCTGATCAGCGCGGTCATCCCGGCTTTTTTCAGAATGTTCTGGAATGCAAGGACCCGGTCTTCTGAAGGCGTTCTCAATTCCCCGGAATTATTGAGCTGATTATAAGGGATCAGGTTTATCTTTGATTTAATGCCTGCAAGCAGCTTAACAAGTCTTCCGGCATCTTCATCTGAATCATTTATGCCGGCCAGCATTACATATTCAAAAGTTATGCGCCTCCTAGGAGGTAACGGGAAATCCCTGCAGGCCCGGATAAGGTCTTTCAGCGGGTATTTTTTATTTATCGGCATAATCCTGTTTCTCCCCTCGTCGGTGGTCGCGTTCAGCGATACGGCTAGGTTTACAAGCGGTTTGCTTTCGGCCAGCTTCTGAATGCCGGGTAGTATTCCAGCCGTGGATACAGTGATTTTCCTCTTTGAAAAACCCATGAGGTCGGTTAATTTCGAGAGCGCCCGGCTGACCTCATTAAAGTTATTGAAGGGCTCTCCCATTCCCATAAAAACTATATTGGTGATTTCGGGTTTATCTCCGCCAGATTTAGTTGATTCCCCCGACGGCTGTTGCACAATAAATCTTTTTACAGAGATGACCTGGTCAGCGATCTCGTAAGCTTTGAGGTTTCTTTTAAGGCCAAGTCTGCCGGTCATGCAGAACTTGCAGCCAACTGCACATCCGACCTGGGACGAAATGCATAGGGTAAACCGTCCCTCTCCCTTGCTGTTCGGCATAAGCACGCTTTCAATAGTTTGCCCGTCCTCCAGTTCAAAGAGGAATTTCTGCGTGCCGTCCTTTGATACCTGTCTCTGGAGCAGGGTCAGGCTGCTGATGACAGCAATGTTTTGAAGCTCTTCACGAAATGCACTGGAGAGATCAGTCATCTCATCAAAGGACGTGGCCAGTTTATCGTATATCCAACGGATAATCTGGTCCGTCCTGAATTTCCTTTGGCCGGCCTGTTCCATGAAAAGGAGGAGTTCCTGTTTTGATAATTGCTTGAGGTTGGTTTTCATCTGTTATGACTCGTAATGAAATGATGGACTACAGATATTATCTTTAAAGTATTCTGAATGGTCAAGGGGGCTGCCCGAATAATACCTTCATTATGCCGATGAAATAACTGAGTTATGCGGAAGGAAGATTGTCCGGGCTTCGTCCCAGTATTTTCAGAAAAGTTTCGGACACGTCCAAATCAAATTGTGTCCCGGCGCATAGTCTGATTTCGGACATGGCGAAGTCCAGGCTGCGTGAGGGACGATAGGGCCTATCGGATATCATTGCGTCATATGAATCAGCAACACAGAGTATTTTGGCGAGGGGGTGAATTTTATCTCCCGCCAGTCCGTCCGGGTAACCCGTCCCGTCAACTCTTTCATGATGCGACCTTACAATCGGGATAATATTTCTGAGACCTTTTATAGGTTTCAGGATCTCTTCTCCTTTTAGGGTATGCTGCCTGATCATGGTGCGCTCTGCAGAATCAAGTTTATCAGGCTTATCAAGGATATCATCATACGTCCCCACCTTCCCTATGTCGTGAAGAAGCGCGGCCATCCTGAGGGTCTCAATCTCGCGTTCATCCAGCCCCATTTCCCTGGCAATGACGGTCGCATAGTCGGCGACATCAATGGAATGCCCTCTTGTCCATGGGCTTTTAGCGTCGATAATGTTTGAAAAAGTAACAATAAGGCTGTTATGGATTTCCTTGAGGTCTTTATAGGCGGAGTCCACATCCTTCAGCATATTGAAGAAGGCGTCTTTTGACTGACTCAGTTTCTTTTCTTTCTCCTTGGAGTCCGTAATATCAATAAGCACGTGAACAAACGAGCTGATTTCCCCTTTGCCGTTAGACATGGGGGTGATGCTTTCATTTATAAATATGTCCTTTTCTTGATCATAATATTCCTGTGCCTTTGTAGCACGAATACCGGCAGCTTTCATGGAAGCACAATCACTTACGGACTTATTCAGCTTACAGACTACGTCATTGCATTTTTTGCCGGATATGAGTTCTCTCATGGGGATACCGGCCATGTGTTCAACATACTTGTTGGCCCGGATAATATTACAGTCGCTGTCGGTCAGCAAAACTCCATGAGGAATGGAATCAAATGTTACCTTCCATTCATGGGCCGCATGCTTCAGCTGCTCCTCGGATATCATGGTCTTGATAAGGAGCTTTCTCCTTTCGTTTACCAGATAAGCTGTTACATGTGCACCGATCAGGGTGCTGATAATAATCAGATGGAAGAAGATGTCTGCAGGGGATTTAACTGAAAGTAAATGTCTGAAAAGGTCTTTTTGATGATATTCATAATCATAATAAATGTATGATCCGACAATCAGCCAGCCGAAGAGTATTATAAAAACCGAATGTCTTGATATCATAATTAAGTTTCCAGGTTGTGTTTTACCGATTTTTCCTTCAATGCCTCTATCTCATTTTTAAGTTCTATCATTCTCAGTTCCCTGCCTACCGCCATTTCGTAAAATGCCTCAAGTTCATTGACCCGTTTTTTCAGTTCGTTTTCAAGCTCTATCTTCTCTGTAATATCACAAACCCTTTCTACTACCGAGACAATATTGCCGGAGAGATCCCTGAGCGGATAGGCCACTGTTTCGACATTTATCTTCCTGTTATTGCCGTTGAAATGCGTATGTATGATTTTGCTGCTGATGCCTGTATCAAAGGCGTTTTTTACGCTGCACTCTTCACCTGCGAGATAGCAGGGCTTGGCATTATGGTGAGACACTTCGAAGCAGTGCCGGCCCCTTATCTCATCGACCGGGGTCTTGGTCTGCCTTGCATAACTGCTGTTAGCATAGATAATTTCAAAGTTGCGGTTTACAACAACCATGCCGTCCTGCATGCCTTCAAGTATGGAGGAAAAGAAGAGCTCCTGTTTTTTTGTCAGCTCCCCCATCGTTTTCTGGTCTGTGACGTCCATGATCATTCCGGACAAAACATCTCCCTCCAGTTTGGCGCTTATGAGTGCGGGTTTAATCTTGCCTTTTTTGGTGAGAAGGTTGACCTCGTAATTACTGACGCTGCCCGTTTCCCTGAGTTTGCTGATCAAGACCTCCATATTTCCGGGGTCGTTACATCGTAACACTACGCCGCTATTGATCATCTCTTCAGGTGAGATATACTCAAGCATCTCAGCCAGTGCTTTATTCACATATAAAACATGGCCTTCTATATTAGTATTGTAAACACCGATAAGGGCATTCTCTACCAGGTTCTGATACTTGGTCGCTGCCTCTTTAAGCATATTTTCGGTATGTGTACTATCAGTGACGTCCTTTAGAATTTTTACAATATGGGTCACCTCGTTAGTTGCCTTATCTGTTATGGGTGAAGCCGTTATATCGAAGATCCGTTTTTTCCCGTTCTTTAAAATTATGGGGTACCTGATGGATACCGGCTTTCCGGTATTGATGACCTCAGTGTGGGGGCAGCGCTTAAACTCGTAATTATTATTACAGGCTGTAGAGAGGCGGTGAAAGAGGGAATGGCAGGTAATGCCCCGGATGCTGCTATTAATTCCAAAGACGCGGTGTGCTGCTGCGTTGGCAAAGGTTATTTTATAATCCCGGTCAATAAGTACTATGCCGTCGCCTATGCTGTCTGTTACTGTTTCAAAGACATTTGCCGGCTCGCTCATTTGTTGCTCTCCCCGATTTATTTAACTGGTCATCAATCATTTCTGCATAAATCCTGCATCCGCCTGCATACTGAAGAGCCGAGATATTACTTCCCTTATTTTTTACAGCAAAAGCTATGCCATAAGAGAATACTATTATTTCAAGCAGTTACTCTGTGAATTACTGGCCATTTGACCAAAACCTTGCCAAAATGACATGCGTCTTGACCAGGTCGATGATGGATCTGAAGACTGAATTAGTCTGCAATTTCATTTTCTGCTGAGTCTGTGGACCATCTCCACCAGCGCAATGACATTATCACGGGGGGTCTCCGGGACAACGCCGTGCCCGAGGTTAAAGATATGCCCACGGGCAGAAGTGGCCCTGTTCAGGACATCCTTGACGCGCTGCTCAATCTTTTCTTTGGGGAGGAACATTGCGAGCGGGTCCATATTCCCCTGGACCACAACATCACCGCCTAGTCTTCTTATTGCATCATCGAGGTTGATCCTCCAGTCCACGCCGAAGACATCCGCGCCGCAGGTCTTTATTTCTTCCAGCAGGCCGGCGGATTCACCAACAAAGTAGATGACAGGGACTGCTTCCCGTCTTTCAGCAAGCATCCACTGTTTAAGATCACTTATGATTTTCTTGACGTAGCTCAGGGCATGGTCCCTGAAATCAGAAGGTGAGAAAATGCCGCCCCATGTATCAAATATCTGCACGGCCTGGGCCCCGGCGCTGATCTGGGCCTTAAGATACAGGGTAATAGTAGCGGTTATTTTGTCCATCAGGGATTTGTAGAGTTCAGGGTTTTCATAGACCATCCTTTTCGTGTTCAGGAAGTTTTTTGAAGTGCCCCCTTCAATCATATATGTAGCGGTAGTAAAAGGCGCGCCCGCAAAACCGATTAGGGGGACCCTGCCTGCAAGCTCTTTCCTGAGAATACGTATGGCATCCATAACAAACTTCATTGTATCTTCAGGGTCAGGGACAAATAGTTTATTAACAGTGTCTTTGTCTCTAATGGCCGGGCTGAGAAGCGGCCCCTTGCCTTCATGAAAATCAAGTCCCTGCCCCATGGCTTCACAGGGAATTAGAATGTCTGAAAACAGGATGGCTGCATCGACATTCAGGATATCAACCGGCTGAAGCGTAACTTCCGCAGCCAGTTCAGGTGTTTTGCACATCTTAAGGAAATCGGCCTTGCCTCTGACCGCCCTGTATTCTGCAAGATATCTCCCTGCCTGACGCATAATCCATATCGGGGTATAGTCAACTTTTTCGCCTCTGCATGCTTTAAGAAATGTATCGTTCATTTTAAACTCCGTTCTATGTTTGTAATGCTGAACCTGTTTCAGCATCTGAAAGGGCGGGAGCACCCCGCCCCTACATGCTTTTTTTTATTTTGTACGGCACATACCCGCAGAAAGGCTCCTCATCCATATAATCGCCGGTTACCGCGTATGCGCGCGCACGGCATCCGCCGCAGACGTTTACATATTCACAGGAACCGCATCTGCCCTTGTATGCCTTGAAGTTCCTCATATCTTTGAACAGCTCGGAATTCTCCCAGATGTCCCTGAATGACTGCTTCCTGATATTGCCTGCCGGCTTCGGGAAATAGCTGCAGGGCAGGACATTGCCATCTACATCTATCAGGCAGATTAACTGGCCTGCAAGACATCCCTTTGAACCTCCGGTGGAAAACTTCAGGCTCCTGCGCTCAAATTTTTCGCCTTCTTCCTTCTGTTTCTGAAGGACCACCCTGTAATAATGCGGGGCGCATGTGGGTCTTACTAGAAGGTCTTTTTCATTCTTTTCCATCTGATAATGCCATTCAAGCAGTTCTTCGTAATCTTCCTTGGAAATAAGTTCATTCATTATATCTTCGCCTCTGCCCGTAGGCACGATCATGAACATATACCATGCTGTAGCGCCGAGTTTCTTGGCGAGTTTATACACCTTGGGGATTTCCTGCTGATTACGCTTTGTGAAAGATGAATTAATAAGAAACTTGATGCCGTGTTTATTAAACAATTCGGTCGCGTTTACAACTCCGGCAAATGCGCCCTGCTGGTTCCTGAAATTATCATGGACTTCCGCTGTTGATCCATCGAGGCTCAATGATACCATCTTGATGCCGGACGCTTTCATGCCTTCGCATATTTCTTCCGTAACAAGCGCGCCGTTTGTAGCAATGCACATACGCAGGTCTTTGGATGTGCCGTATTTGGCTATATCAAAAACATCTTTTCTCAATAAAGGCTCACCGCCTGAAAGGACCACAACTGGCTTGGCGTAACTTGCTATGTCGTCGATAATCCTGTAAGCCTCTTCCGTAGAAAAATCGGGATGCCCCTTTGCTTCCATTTCTGATGAGGAGCGGCAGTGGACGCATCTGAGATTACATCTCCTCGTAATCTCCCAGGCAATCCACTTCGGTTCAAATTTCTCGATCATTTTCCATCCTTTTTATTCCCTACGCTAAAGGTGTAAGGAAAAGTTTTTTTGTGACCGTTGATATTTTACCTTTTTTTGTTTATTTATGAAAACTATATGAATTTTTCAAAAACTTCATTGGAAAGGAGCAGCCCCTTCCTCGTAAGTTTAATAGTTGACTCATAGGAACAATTTGAACATGCTATCGCAATTAACCCGGCTTCCTGCAGTTCATTTATCTCCTTCCGAAAACGGCTCAGGATATTTTTATTATATCTCTTTGAAAAGGACCCCACATTCAGGCCCTCTGTTTTTCTTAATCCGAGAAAAATAGCTTCCGACAGCGCGATGTCTTCAGTTATCGTTTCCGATTCTTTGACCGGGCTTTTATTATCAGAAAGCAGTTTTAAATATTCATCCAGGTCATCGGTATTATGAAATCTGTTTCCATTTGTGAATGAGTGAGCGCCGAGACCGGCGCCATAGTACTCACCCCTGTCCCAGTAATTGAGGTTATGCCTGCATGAATAATCAGGAGAAGCGAAGTTGGATATCTCATAATGAATATATCCTTCAGCGGTCAGGTAATCGATTGTGTATTCGTACATCTGGATGATCTTGTCTTCATCCGGCAGGGTCAATTTATTGCCCCCTTTTAAATAGGTGTACAATTCTGTCTCTTTCTCTGCCGTCAGCTCGTATGCAGATATATGTCTGGGTTTAAGTCTTACAGCTTCTTCAAGGTTGATTTTCCAGCTTTCAAGCGCTTGCCCCGGAATTCCATAAATAAGATCAACCCCGATATTTTCAAATCCCGATTCCCTTGCAAGATTGACTGCATGACATGCTTCTTCTTTGTTATGAATTCGTCCCAGGAATGAAAGCTCATCGTCATTAAAGGACTGGATACCTATGCTGATCCTGTTGATACCCGCTGAGCGGATGGCCTTCAGTTTATCTTTATCTACGGTCCCCGGATTTGCCTCGACGGTTGCTTCGCAGTCTTTCGTAAAACTAAACTTCGAGAAGATGTGGTTAATAAGGTTTGATAATACATCAGAGGAAAGCGCAGTCGGCGTGCCGCCGCCTATGAAGAGAGTGGAAAGAGGCTTTTCGTTTGAAATATTTGAAATCTCTTTTTTCAGCGCATCAATATAGGCATCTGCCCTGGCAGGATTATAAAGACCGGAGACAAAATCGCAGTATATGCATTTTTTTAAACAGAACGGAATGTGGACGTATAATGAAATTGACATTAGGTAATTTTAACAAAGTTGAAGAATTTACTGGATTCCGGGAAAGGACTAGGAAAGCTCTTTAATAAATGCCGTGAAATCTCTGACAGCAGCGGGGATGCTTTTGTGGACTATTTTATAATCTATTGCTTCATATCCATGGACAAGGATATTTCTAAGTCCTGCGCTGAGAGCCAGGTTCCTGCTTAACTTTTTGCTTATTATCCTTAATTCGCCTGCCCGCAGGAAAGCGGTTTTGTAAGAAGACGGAGCCGGTTCTCCTTTATCTGAAATCAGATGGAAAACTATATCACTGGCTGTCATTACAAGTAGTTCGAGTATCCGTTCTATTTCATAATGCTTATGCAGGAATTCATCATATGTGATCTTTTTGTAAGGCAGAAGATCATTGAGATAATTTGAAATTGATTCAAGTTTTTTCTTTACGACTTCAGGCGACATGAGAGACCTTTTGAATAAATTTCCTCAGATAGTTGCCGTGCAAATTGCGGATTTTTTCTGTATCGAGATAAAGCTTCCAGGCGCGTAATTTTTCTTTTTCAAAAAAGTCTTTCTTTCTTTCAAAGAGGCATACCCCTTTCAGAAATATTTCATAGAGGAGAAGAGGGTCTGTATCTACTGTAAGCAATACAAGGTCTATTCTTTTCCCTTCGAAAAAGTTGTCGAGTTTATAAATAAGGTCGAGCTTTGAGATACTTGTTCCTTCTTTGAACTTCACTGCCAGATCAATATCACGGGAGGTTTCCGGCCTGTTACCTGCAGAGGAACCGAATAGAACCAGAAGCTCAATGCCGGTTGCCTTGCAAAAGTTTTTAATCCCCCTGATTTTCATTCCTTAATCTTAAGATTGAACAGCGGTATTGTCAAGATATTTCTATTTAACGGGCATTAATTAATTTATTAAATTTAAATAGTTATGTGATATAATTTTTCACCATGTCTGATATCGATTCATTCAGGGAAAAACTATGGGCTCTGATTTCAAAGTTTGAGAAGGACAGGCATCACTATCTCTCAAAAGGCTATCCTGAGGCGCAAGTCCGGCTTGATTTCTTGAATCCAATCTTTAAAGCGCTTGGCTGGGATATTGAGAATAAGGCCCATAAGCCTCCGCATGAAAGAGATGTTATCGTTGAATTGTCCCCGGAGACAACAGGCAGACCTGATTACAATTTCCGCATAAACGGGGCCACGAAATTCTTCGTTGAGGCAAAGGCCCCTTCTGTTGCGCTTGATAACGTTGACCACATCCTTCAGGCAAAGAGCTATGCATGGTCCACCAAAGAGGTCTATTTTGTAATCCTCACGGACTTTGAAGAGTTCAGGCTTTATGACGCTTCGCTTAAACCTAATCCGAAGTTCCCGGACGAGGGGCTTATCTTTGATTTCAAATACACTGAATATCTTGATCAGTTTGAGAAGCTGTGGGAGCTTTCAAAAGAAAGAGTTGAAAAAGGTTCGCTGGAAGCCCTTCTCCCCAGAGACACAAAGAGTAAGCGGCTTAGAATTCCGCCTGATAAATCATTCCTCGAAGACCTCACAAACTGGCGGACGGATCTTGCAAAGGATATTCACAAACGGAATCCTGACTTAGATGTGAAGCTGCTGAATGACGTTGTTCAGAGACTCCTTGACCGAATTGTATTCATTCGTATCGCGGAAGACAGGAGGATTAGGCCTGACAGAGAGCTTTGGGAGATCGTTGCTCAGTGGAAAGAGGAAGGCAGACGGAAGTCTATCATGACGCATCTGAAAGACCTTTTCCACGAGATCAACGACGACCTGAACGGAGATATTTTCAAACCTCATGCCTGTGAAACGGCTGATGTCGATTCGGGTATCCTGGCGGAAATAATCGAGAGCCTTTACTTTCCCAAAAGCCGCTACCGCTTTGACGCAATCGGCGTTGAGCTTCTCGGCAGCATCTATGAACGCTATCTCGGAAGTACGATACGGGTGACGCCTCAAAGGGTCAAGGTTGACGAAAAGCCGGAGGTAAGAAAGGCAGGAGGCGTTTACTACACACCAAAATATATTGTCGATTACATTGTTAAAAACACAGTCGGCAAAGTCATTGAAGGCAAGACGCCGAGGCAGATAGAGAAGATAAAGATTCTCGACCCGGCATGCGGTTCCGGCTCATTTCTTCTCGGTGCGTATCAATACTTGATTGATTTTCACATTGCTTACTATCGTGATCATCCAAAAGACAGAATGACCATTGAACATCCTATTTTCAAGAGAGATATTCTTGAAGAGGGATTGACCATTCATGAGAAGGCCCGGATACTGAAGAACAATATGTTCGGTGTAGATATTGACCCGCAGGCAACAGAGATAACCATGATGAGCCTCTATCTCAAGGCGCTGGAAGGTGAGAGGGGAAGGTTACCGAAGAAACAGCACTTGCTGCCGTCTCTCGGTAATAACATTAAATGCGGCAACAGCCTTATCGGTTATGACATCCTCGAAGGCAAACTCTTTGACGATGACTCAAAGAGCAGGATCAATCCATTTGACTGGAATTCAAAGGCGGTTGGGTTTGGGGAGATTATGGGGAATGGCGGGTTTGATGTCGTGATTGGAAATCCGCCGTATGTGATAATTGGTGGTGATATTTATCCAAAAGATGTAATAGATTATTTAAACCGCTTTGCGGTTGCGCAGTATAAAACTGATCTGTTTCATCTCTTTATTCAGCGCGGTATCGATTTACTGACGAGTAATGGGCGATTTGGTTACATAGTCCCTAATACTTGGTTAACCCTTCAATACACAGAAAAGCTTCGAAAATATATTCTGGACACTACAGCTGTTTCAGAACTTGTACTATTTGAGCATCGTGTTTTTGCGGGTGCTGATGTTCACACTGCGTTGGTTTTTCTTGAAAAGCGCCGAGTAGGAGTAAAACATAAAGTTCGTGTAAAAAGACCACGGCAGATTGATAACATAGCAGATCTAGAAGTTGCGTCGGTAAATGAAGTATCACAGAAGTTGTGGCAGTCAGCGGAGGGTTACCGTTTTGAAACACGACTGGTTGGTGATGATGGGGCTTTAGCAGAAAGACTAATATCGCAATTCTCTCGTCTTGATACCGTTGCTCGTGCTTCGTTGGGCTGTCAAGCATACAATCGATCAAAGCACACCCTTGCACAAATCGAACAGCGTATATTTCATGCTGCGACAAAGATCGACGATGACTATTTTCCAGAGTTGGCCGGAAGCGATGTTTCTCGTTACCTCATCGCCCGCACGAAAGGGGTATGGATCAAATATGGACCATGGCTCCACGATTACCGAACGATTGATTGGCTGCAAGGTCCGCGAATTCTGATTCGTGAGATTGCGGGCAAAGAACCCTATCGCATTCATGCTTGTTATGTTGAAGAAACTTACTGTCACTACAAGACTATTTTGAACGTGAATCCTTCTGAAGCAACAACTTTGTCAATGAAATATCTTGCCGGGATAATGAATTCACGGTTAATGTCATTCTTATACCCATTTGTTTCAAATAAGATGGTTGCTACGAGCTTCCCAAGGCTGTCAGTCAGAGATGTAAAGAAACTCCCAATCTGCACTATCGACTTCAACAACCCTTCCGAAAAAGCCATTCACGACAAGATCGTCTTCCTCGTTGATCTGATGCTTGAACTCCACAAAAAGAAAAACTCCCTTCCGCCGTCGGCTGAGCGTGAGAAAGTAGAGCGCGAGATTGCGGTCACGGATGAGAAGATGGATGAGATTGTTTATGGGCTTTATGGGGTGACGGAGGAGGAGAGGAAATTAATTGAGGGGAAGTAAATAATTCCTGTTAAAATAAAGCTACCTTTAAAAGGAGGATAAACATATGCTGGTAAAAATTGATACATATTTTGATGGGGAGTTTTGGTGCGCGCGGGGTATTAGTGAAGATATATTCACTCAGGGCGCGACATACGATGAATTATTGAAGCATATTAAGGAGGCTGTGGCTCTCCACCTGGAAGACAAGGGAGAAGATATTTACAATGATATACAAGCCCGGAGAGGATAGCTGAAAATGCAGGAAAAAGAACGTAAGATTGTAGAAAAATTCAAGCAGATGGTATCTCGAAAGGTCCACGTGCATGAGGTAAGAGTGTTTGGCTCGCGTGCGCGCGGCGATGCGACCAAGGAGTCAGACCTTGATGTGCTTATTGTGGTAGATCATCTCGATCACGCGATAGAAAAGCACATCAGTGATTGCGCGTGGGAAGCTGGGTTCCCTGAGGATATTATCATTATGCCGGTGGCGATCAGTCTGGATGTCTTGAAGAATACACCACTCCGGGAATCGGTCTTTATCCGTAATGTTTATCGTGAAGGCGTGAGCGTATGAGTGAAGAAAAAAAAGCTCTAATACAATACCGATTGTTACAGGCAAAAGATTCCATGAAAGAGGCAGACCTTCTTTTACGGGAGGGAATGAGCAGTCGGTCGGTAATTAACCGGTTGTACTATGCAATGTTTTATGCAGTGCTTGCACTTCTACAGGAGAAAGAAATCGGCACATCCAAACATATCGGAGCTATCTCATTCTTTGACAAAGAATTTATAAAGACCGGCATATTTGACAGCAGTTTTTCGAAAACTCTGCATCGCGCCTTTGAGCTTCGCCAAAAAGGTGATTATATGGAACAGACAGAAATTACAAAGCTGGATATTGATGAAATTCTGCCAAAGGCGCAGGATTTTATAAATGAAATAGAGAACTACCTTTCAAGAAAAGATTAGCGGGTTGTCCAGCTTGATCTGTTAAAAATAAAGCCACTCTTTTATAACTACATGCAAACAGGACTCGACACATTCGAAAAAAACTGGCCGAAGAAACTCAAAGGCTCAAGGGCAGGGCTATTGGCGCATCCGGCCTCTGTAAACAGAAGGCTTGAGCATGCATCTGACTGCCTTCTTAAATCCCTGAAGATTGAGCTGAAGGCGCTCTTCGGGCCCCAGCATGGAATCCGGGGAGAGACCCAGGACAATATGATCGAGTGGGAAGGGTTCAGGGACAAAAAGACGGGGCTTCCTGTTTTCAGCCTCTACGGCCGGACGCGTAAGCCCGAACTGTCAATGCTCAGCGATGTCGATGTACTGATAATTGATATGCAGGACGTGGGCTCACGGTATTACACATTTATCTGGACCATGGAATTATGCATGCAGGCCTGTGATGAAGCGGGGAAATCAGTTGTGGTCCTTGACCGTCCGAATCCCCTCGGTGGTGTTCACACGGAAGGGCCTGTGCTTGATATGAATTACGCGTCTTTTGTCGGCCAGCGTCCTGTTCCTGTTAGACACGGGATGACAATAGGGGAGATCGGCAGTTATGTGAAAAATGAATTCTATCCTTCTCTGGATTTTCACATTGTCCCTATGAAGGGATGGACAAGGGAAATGTGGTTTGATGAGACAGGTCTGCCCTGGGTTTTGCCTTCGCCTAACATGCCGACACTTGAAACCGCTGTCGTCTATCCCGGCATGTGTCTTCTCGAAGCTACCAATTTAAGCGAAGGACGCGGCACGACGCGGCCGTTTGAGATATTCGGCGCCTCTTTTATAGATCCTGACATTCTGGTGAAAAGACTGACGGCATTTAAACTCCCGGGGGTAGTCTTCAGGCCGATGTATTTTCAACCCACCTTTCAGAAACATTCAGGGACGCTCTGCGGCGGGGCCCAGATACATGTCACAAGCAGGGACAAATTCAGGCCCTTCATGACCGGGGTCGCGATTATCAAGGCGGTCCATGATCTTTATCCTGAACACTTTGAGTGGAAACAGCCTCCTTATGAATATGTTACGGACAGACTGCCGATAGACATCCTTGCCGGTACGGACAGATTGAGAAAAGATATTGAAAGGGGCAGGCCTCTGAACCGTATGGAGGAATGGTGGAAGGCGCAGTGTCTGGAGTTTAATAAAAAGATACGCAAGAAACATCTGCTTTATAAATGAATAAAATAAACGTCTTCATTCTGGCCGCAGGACTCGGGGAAAGACTTCGCCCGATTACAAACCATATCCCCAAGCCGTTAATCCCGGCCCTTGGCAAACCGATTATTGAGCGTGTTCTTGATAAAATATCGGCCCTGCCGTTTAACCGGATCGGGATAAACCTCCATTACAAAAAAGAGGTGATTGAAGAATGGGTGAGGCGTTGCCCCCTGAATGATAAGATTGTTCTTTTCCCGGAAGAAAATATCCTCGGGACAGGCGGGGCGCTGAAGAATGCTCAGGACTTTCTGCAGGAAGGGACCTTTCTTGTGCACAACTCGGACATATTATCTGACATAGATTTGACCGGCCTGCTTGAACATCATCATGCATCAAATAACCTTGTGACACTAGCCGTTCATGACTATCCGAAGTTTAATAGTCTTATCGTTGATGAAAATGGATCTCTGTCAGGTATAGCCAGAGGCCAGTCAACGGATGATGTTCGACGATGGGCCTTTACCGGGATTGCGGTCTGTGAGCCCGCGTTTCTTGATTTTCTGCCTGAGGGCGTGTCCAGTGTTGTGGACGCATGGTTCAAAGCAGGCGCGGGAGGCAATAAGATCGGGACATTTGATGTATGCAGCGGCTGGGTTGACTCACGTCCTTATTGGAGCGACATAGGGTCACCTGATGCTTATGCTGCCGCTGCCTTTGAGCTGTTGAGAAGGGAAGGGGAGACGGTATACATTCATCCTTCGATTGGCAGGTGCGCTGATACGGATATACAGGGCCATGTTGTGATTGAAGAGGGGTGTACGCTCGGCGGCAGAATATCATTAAAGAATTGCATTGTGCTGCCTGGAAGCGATGTCGGGAAGTATTCGACACCCCTGCAGGACGCATCATTATATGAAAATTGTATCCTTGGCCCCGGCTTCAAGATCGACCTCTCCCGCTCTGAGATATTGAGTTTTGATAAGGACAAGAGACAATTGATCGGGACCGGAGGCTCAGACAGAAAATATTACAGGATTCAAAGGGACAATAAATCCGTCGTGCTCATGCAGTGTAAAGTTGATGACCCTGACTTTGAGCGGCAAATTGAATATATAAGATATTTTCTGAAGCATTCTGTTCCTGTTCCTGAACTGATAGAAGCGGACATCGGTAAGAAGAATGCCTTGTTTGAAGACGCCGGGGACATTTCTCTTTACAGCTGGCTGAAGTGCCCCCGTGGCCGGATGGAAATTGAAAACATTTACAAACAGGTCTTGAATATAATCGTTCTTATTCATACAGAGGTAACTGATGATATATCGTCATGCCCGCTTCTTAACGGCAGGATATTCGATTACGATCATTTTCGATGGGAGACTGATTATTTCATCAAGAGGTTCGCGGAGGATGTGAGGAACATCAATATCAGTAACCGTTCAGTGCTTGATGCGGAGCTTCATAAACTGGCAGTGAAGGCGGACGCTGTTCCCAAGTCGGTCATACACAGGGATTTTCAGTCCCAGAACATCATGGTAATGAAAGGGCAGGAGCTGCGTCTGATAGATTATCAGGGCGCCAGGCTCGGGCCGCCGGCTTATGATGTGGCGTCGCTGTTATGGGACCCGTATTACCATCTTGAGGATAGGATGAGAGCGCGTCTGCTGGATCATTATATGGATAAGATGAAAGCTTATTACTCAGGGAAATTTGATGAAAATATCTTTAAGTCCTCGCTTGTTTTATGCAGGCTGCAGAGACACATGCAGGCCCTCGGGGCGTATGGCTTTTTGTCATTGGTGAAAGGTAAGAGGTATTTTCAGAGACATGTGCCTGAGGGATTGAGGCTGCTGAAGGACGATGCCTGTTATGTAAAGGATGATTATCCGGAATTATATGGGTTGATTATGGGGTTGTAGAACAGTATTGCAGCGCGTGTTTAAATGAATATATTATTGAAAAGGGATGATACTCAATATGTCACTGAGCAATACAATCTACGTCAGGATTTATGAAAACAGAGTTCATGTTCGAAACATTGATGATCGAAATGAAATTGACCTGTCATCTGAAACACCTTTTTCAACGGAAAGACTGCTGGTAGGTAATTTTTCTATTGCTCAAACACTTTTAAAAAAGGGCCTGAAGATAGTAATGGGTAAGCAGTTTTTTGCGCCTGTTTTCATAATGCATCCGATAGAAAAAATTGACGGCGGCTTATCACAGGTTGAGGAGAGAGTATTAAAAGACCTGGCGATTGTTTCAGGCGCTCAAAAGGTAGTTGTGTGGGTCGGTCATGAGTTGCATGATGATGAGGTCTTACGGAAAGCAGAACAAGAGCAATGAGGACATCCCAGTGCATTTAAGATACTTAAACAAGAGTCTTTGTGCTGTGTCTCTCAAGCATTTTCAACTTATCGGTGTTTTCTTCAATAGGCTTCTAACTGCGCTGTAGTCTTACTGATCAGCCTGTGCTTCTGCATATCCGATACTGATGCCGTATAGGAAATGACGTACAGGGCGGATACATTGATCGCCACTATTAACGCGATCGCAAAAAACAACTTTGGTTTTTTCAGGAGTAAAAGGAATAAAACCCCTCCCATGGCTATTGCAATATTCATATTGGCCCTGAAATAGTTGAGGATCTCCAGGTAATATGCTTCAAAGTTCAGGCTCATCACCATACCTCCTTTAAATTTGTTGTATGTCGTGTTGCTTATAAGGTATTACTAATGACGCAGTTTTTCTGTGACGAGTCGCACAGTGCAGTTAGACGCTGGGGGCAAATATGGCATGTCATGGCAGATCGTCCCCAAAGTTCAAAGAGGACCCCGAATTCCTGTATTTACTGCTTTTACTTGATAATGCCTTAAGAATGCATGGTAACAGACCGATACTAACAAGAAAGTCTGCGGTCATTTAACGGAAGGAGCGAATGAGGAATTCTGATAAAGAAGGGGAAAAGTCGGCGCTCGTCCTTTTTGTCTCTGGAGACAGATATGTTCTCCGTTCAGCAGAAAGAACATTCTCATCCGGCGGCATTCGATTCCTCCACACAGATAATGCTCAGGAAGCCCTTGATATCATCGCCCGTGAAAAAATAGCAGTCATCATCGCTGACAATTATTTTTCTGAAACAAAGGGGATTGATCTGCTGTCAAAAGTCAGCAGCGTTTCCGCCGGCACCATGAGAATATTGATTGCTAACGATGCAGACCTTACAACAGCTGTTAATGCGATATACAGCTGCGGAGTATCCAGAGTTATTATGAAGCCCTGGATTGGAGACGATCTCTATCAGAATGTGAAGGAAGTGATCATCCAGTATCACATATCTCAATCACTGAAAAAAGAAAACACCGAAACATTGCTGTCAATTGCGCAGGCGGTGGAAATAAAAGACCTCTATACACTGGGACACAGCAGCAGGGTAGCGGCCTACGCGTCAATGCTGGCCCAGGCATCCGGCATTTCTTCTGAAATTTCGCAGGACATAAAATACGGCGGCCTGCTTCATGACATCGGAAAGATACACATCCCGGGGCACATACTCAATAAACAGGGCCCCCTGACCAATGATGACCATACTGTAATCAGAAACCATCCGGGCTGGGGCGCTAACGTGGCAGGACATCTCAGCCTGTCTCAACCGATTATCAATATTATCCGTCATCATCATGAGCGGTATGACGGAAAAGGTTACCCTTCCCGCATCAAGGGGAAAGGCATTCCCCTTGAAACCAGAATCGTTACCGTAGCGGATGTATATGATGCCCTTACGAGCGACAGGCAATACCGCAGGAGATATAGTGAGGATGATGCGTTGACTATTATGAAGTCAATGAGCGGGAAAGAACTTGACCCCGGGCTTCTGGAGTTATTTATCGATAAATGCCTCAAGGCTCATGATAGCCGGTTATATTCTCCAGCGGTATGCCGGCGGCACGGTCCTTGAATATACCGGGTTTGTCATTATTTTCTGTCTTGCATTCAGCTCGCGTATGCTTTCTGTCACGTTCCTGATGAGACAATACGAACCGCCGTATGAGGTCGTACACGCTGCGGAATTCGGGTTCTGGGAATTCGTCAAACAGGCGCGCTCCAGGAATTACGGCCTGTTTGTTATTTATCTCAGTATCATGAACGCCTCGGTCTATATGGCAGCGCCTTTCTTTACTCCTTATATGCTCTATGACCTGAAGATCGACTATATGACATTCACTGTCATTAACGCGACAGCGATCGTCACAAAGATATTCTTCCTCCCTGTCTGGGGCAGGTCATCCGACCGTTTCGGCGCGAGAAAAGTGCTCAGCCTTACCGGCTTTCTCATGCCGCTTACGCCGGTCTTGTGGATGTTCTCCCATGACTTCACCTATCTGATCATCATCCAGATATATGCGGGCTTCATCTGGGCCGGTTTCGAGATATCATCATTCAACTTTATCTACGACACGACCAGCCCCCAAAAGAGGGCGACGGCTATAGCCTATTATAGTGTCATTAACGGAATAGCCATTTTCACGGGGGCGATAATAGGGGGCCTGATAGTCAGGTATAACACGGTTTTCTGGTCGAAATACGTCCTCGTATTCGTCATAAGCGGTGTCGTGAGATTCATTGTGTCCCTGTTGTTCATCCCCAAACTCAGGGAAGTACGCGAAGTCGAGCATATCCCTTACACAAGACTGTTCCTAAAGGTCATCAGCACAGTGCCTGGAGCGGGCTTGATGTATGGGTTGATACCTTTTATCAAGAAGGATGAGGAGTAGTTTTTTTCAGTATTTGTAAGATTCTTAGATGGTTCTACCTCTATGGCGCTCCTGGTGTATAATATAAATTATCTATACACACAGGAGGTAGACATGAGAACCAATGTCGTTATTAATGATTCCTTGATGGAGTCCGCTCTCAAATCATCTGGGCTGAAAACAAAAAAAGATGCGATAGAAGCTGGGTTAAAACTTTTGGTGAAATTCAAGCGTCAAGCAAAGATCAAAAATTATCGAGGCAAACTTAAGTGGGTTGGCAATCTCGATGAGATGCGGACAGATATATATACTCACGAAAAAGTCGGAAGAAAATAATTCATGAATATTTTCAGGAGGACGAAATAGATGGCTAAAGAATTTACAGTAATCATAGAGCAGGATGAAGAAGGGTATTTTATTGCAGAGGTCCCCGAACTTAAGGGCTGTCGTGAGGTGATATGATAAAACGCACCTTCGTATTCTATCCTCAGTTGCCTAGCCATGTCCCTATTTGTTTAAGTTTATTTATTCTAAAGACTCGGTATGAAGTTTGCTCTAATGTATTTTGAAGGTTTGACCCCATTCATTTTTTTTGCTTCTTTTTTAATCTCTGAATATTGAGACCAATTACAGAGAGCACAAAAATAATTGCTATATGTTGAAGGATGACTACGAGGACGTCCCACCAATAGCTCGTTGATTTAATGGCATCAGTTATTGAATAAAGGCTCCCAACCATTCCAGTTAAGATCAGTACTACAGCCAAGACCCTAATGAACTCTGTACGAAGAAGGGTATCAGAAAGCAGAGGTGCTATAATTAGGGCACACCCAGTTGAACTCAAAAGAAATATTAACAAAAGAGGCAATGAGAGTAAGACTTCACCATACCAAATTATTCCTCCACAATAGAAAAAACCTAAAATGAGAGATAATATTTTGATCTTCTTGAGCGATGTGTTTTTCACTGTTCGACTTCCTCAAGTAAGTTTATTTACAGCATTGTTCTTTCTGCGCTTTGTTATATGCATACCAGCCAAGCGGGCTTGATACAAATCCATAGTAGATTGCTGCCGTTTCAATACAACTAAATTGACTTATTGGATTCCATGTAAGTTTGCGGCATTCTTGTAACATATTATTGTAAAAAAAGATATCGCAGGCAAGCTTTGACGTTCCGCAGGTGCCATAACAATCATCATGCGCTTGACAGGGGCTCGTAAAGTTAAAATTCCCATAACTATCCGGGACAATATCATCAGTCCAGCCAGATCCACATTTCAGACCTTTTGGATCAATAAAATTGATTGGATTATTCTCTGTATAAACAAAAGGATTTGATTTGATTGATTCATTAAGTGATAAATATGTTGATGGCTGGCGACATGTAGAGGTTGCCGCACGATGTGTAGTGCTTAATAGCGGATCAAAAGACAAATACCTCCCACCCCCAACCCAATAATCCCTAAACCAATTCTGATGCAGCCCCGTCTCCCCATCAAAATACTGCCCAGGAAACCGCAGGTTATTCGTCACCGTGCCTTTAATCGATAACGGTTCGCCAAAGGGCAAGAACTCCCCCTTCCATACAGCTTGTCCCGATGAATTTGTCATCAGCATCGGAGTCCCCAGATGATCGTTGTGGTAGTAAAAAATATTGTTCCCCTCTATTTTAGCCAGTGGCTGCCCGTTTATGTATATGTACTCGGCTTTAATAGCGCCGGAACTTGAGGACTCGGCTATCAGCAATCCATTTTTATCATAATGGAACAGACTGCATTGACTTCCGTTATTTGTATACTTTTTCACCCTCTGTCCGTTGCCATTATAAACATACTCCCCGAGCTTATCTGTGCCCTCCAGTGCCTGTACCAGTCTCTGGTTCTGATTATAAACATAAGTCCGCTGTAGGGGCGGGGTCACCCCGCCCAGTTCGGATATCGTGTTCCCGTTATTATCATAGTTAAAGGTGAAGGGCTTTTCTCCTGCAGATGATGCCAGTTTGTTAGTGTTGATCGTGTAATTATAGGTAGTGCTTCCCGCGTCCGTTGTCTCGTATGTCCTGTTTCCAGTGGGATCATACGCATATGTGATTGCTCCCCATGGGCCATTGGCAAGCGTTAATCTGCTGATAGCATCGTATGCGTATGTCTTGTTCTTTTCAGGATGCAGAACATCCGTTATCGATGTGATATTGCCAACGTTATCTCTTGAGTAAGATAGCTGCTTCTGTGCTTCGACAGTCAAACTGTTCAAACGATGACGGTTATCATACGTCTTTGTAGTCGTTATACCATTGCCATACGTAATGGAGGTAATGTCCCCATATGGCAGATATGTAATATTGTCCGTCAGGGGCCTTGTCACGCCGAGATATGTCTCAGTGACGGACGAGACTTTATTCAGCTGGTTATAGCTGTAGGTTATTTGCCTTCCACCGGGATAAGTAATTGTTGCGACATTCCCGTTTAAATCATAAGTGTATCCGGTACGGTAATTCAGAGCATTTATCCGCCGTGTCTCCATTATTAGCCGTCCCATTTTATCATAGTCATACCATGTTGTTCCTGAGGGGTCTGTCATTGAGGTCAGCTTCCCGCTGCTGTTCTCTGTCTGCGGATCGTCATAGGCATAGTAAATGTTCTGTGATGCATCAGGGAACTGGATTACTGTTTGTCTGTTTAGCGCATCGTATGAATAAGTTGTCGTAACCCCGTTCGCGTCTGTCTTCGTAAGCATATTCCCATTGGCGTCATATGTGTAAGTTGTCGTGCCCGTATCCGGGCTCGCTGTTGAAATAAGGCGGTTAAGGCTGTCGTAGACATAAAAGGTCATATTGCCGTTAGCGTCTGTAACGGATGTCAGATTGTCTCTGCTGTCATGTGTGTATGCAGTAACGCCTCCTTCTGCGTCCGTTACTGAGGCAAGCCTGTTTAACGCGTCAAAGGTATTTGTCGTGATGTTTCCGTTTTCATCCCTTTTTGTGAGGACATTCCCAAGGGCATCATAACTCTGTTCAGTATAGGCGCCGTCTGCATATGTTGTTCTGACGAGACGGTTATGGTTGTCGTATGTATAGCTCTCGTATGTGAGTATGCTTTCTGAACTGTCTTTGCTGATCTTTGATATCATGTTGCCTTCCGAGTCGTATGTGAAGGTCGTAAGTTCTGAAGGGGCGAATGGCAATTCGCCCGTACGGAGTTCAATCAGACGGTTGATATTATCATAGACATATGTCGTCCTGTTGCCCATTGCATCAATTGAGGCTGTTTTATTTCCTGCTGCATCGTATTCATAAACAACTTCACCTCCATCCGGTCGTGTTTCTTTAATAAGCCTGTCTCTAAGATCATATTCGTAAATCGTGGCATTCCCATTCGCGTCTGTCATTGATTTCAGATTGCCCATCAGGTCATAAATATAGTAGGTTGTCTGGCCCAGTCCATTTGTAATTGTTTCTTTGTTCCCGTACTGGTCATACGTGTATGTGGTTACATTTCCGTTCCGGTCTGTGGTTGAGAGCTTTTCATTGTACGGGCTGTAAGTATGAGTCGTTATATTGCCCTGGGCATCGGTTTCCTCAATCATATTACCGTTTGCATCATATATATATTCCGATGTATTCCCGTCAGGGTCAGTGGCAGTGAGTATCTGTCCGAATGAATTGTAGGTATAAGTGTTTGTCCTCTCTTCCCCGGTCCCTGCGGCATCTGTCGTTGTATGCATATTGCCGTTGGCGTCATAGGTCATCGCAGTGACATTGCCGTTGGCGTCTGTCCTGGAAGTGACATTCAGGTTGTTGTTATATGATTTAAAAGTATTACCTTGACCGCATTCCCTGCATCCCGGCCCGGATATGCCTGTCGCATGGCTCTTTCCCATGGTCTTATCAAGCGTGTAGGTCGTGACATGTCCAAATGAGTCTGTGACAGTCGTGTGGGTCTTATCAACATAATCTATTGTCAGCAGTTCATTCGTCCCGTCGGCAGAGGAAGTGACTGCTCTGCCCTTGGTATCGTATGTGTGCTTTTCAATGTAGTTTCCTTTTTCATCTTTAATGCCCGATAAGCGGTAGCCGACACCGGCGTATACATATTCGTAATTTCTCTCGCTTGCGTCCGGATAGGTCACTTTGCCAAGATATCCTGAAGGCAGGTAGGTATAGCTGTATACCCGTCCGCCCGGGCTCCCATCAGGCACGGTTATCGATTTTATTTTATTGCCTGTGCCAAATAAAATGTTCATCTCCCGGCCATAGGGCCCGGTGATCTTTGTCAGTTTGTTGCTGCCGTCCCGCGTAAGAGCAGTCCTGTTACCATTGCTGTCCTCAACAGCCGTGAGGGAGCCCCATTTATTGAATTCTTCCTTTGATCCGTCCCCAAAGTCCCTTGTGAAAGAGCCGTTTGTGTTTTTGATAATCTTGCTCTGTTCCCCTTTGGGAAACTCAACATCATAAATATAATCGTTGTTATTATCTATGTAGTAAATATCAGAGCCGTCAGGATTGATAACTTTATACGTATTGGCTCCAATGAGGACAACTCTCGTATCATAAACATGACTCCACGAAACGCCGAAATCTCTCGACATAGTTTCAGTACTGTCATAGTAGCGGATAAATGTCAAAGGCATTGCGCCCTTGACGGAAAAATCTGTTTCGTTCGCGTATACCGTCCCGCTTGAGACGCTGACCGGTTTGCCGACTTTGTCCTGACAACTGTCTTCAGGCTCGACATAAAGCAGTTTCTCAAATGGTACTACCTGTCCCGCACAGCTTTGCATAACCGATAACAGTATAAATCCTTTTTTATTAGAGAAATCATAAGTCTTTTGGATCGTGCCGCTTTCAGACAGATTTTGGGAATCATATATTTTTTCATTATTATTCAAATAAACCTGAATGCGCCTGTCTATATCGTAATATTGAAAATATTGATAATTGAATGTTATATCTGTCAGTCCTGACACTATGTCCTGCGGTTCGTGCATGATAATCTCCGGCCACGACGGGACTACAGCTCTGGCATGTACATCTTCCATGCTTGCCTTCCCGCAAACAGGTTCAGGCGTGGGATAATACCATAACCCGCCGGAATAGCTGGCAATATAGTTAAATACATAACCCGGCGGTTTGCATTTTGCATTTTCATCGAATACATTAACGGATATGTTTTTGCCGCCGGAAGTAACAAATTCAGAAAACGCATGAAACCGGGTAACAACGGCTGATGAGCCGTAAGGATAACCATCAGGGTAACATTCAAAAGCAGCAGAACCGGTCAAGTGCACTCTGCCATCATTAAATTCCGCGAGAAGAGTCTGCGCCTCTGACGGAGTCTTAAGCGCCAGGCCAAACAATATCAGCCATATGCAATATATGATGTCTTTCCGGTTTTTCATAATAACAATAGCCAGGCAAGAAAGGCTTTTCAGTCATGTCCCCTAAGCGAATGCAGTCATTATGAAACATTGTTATATGAAAAATAACCTGTCAATAATTACAGGGTAAGACGGGGGAGGACGGCTTTTGAGATGCTTTTCCCCATAAGCTGGAGAGAGGAAAAGCTATACAGGAATTAGGCATTATTAATGATTTTTTCACTAATGCCGATAATTGCTATAGTACCTCTAATTTGTTATACTTTTTTAGGAATTCTGACGATCAATGAAATATATTGAAAGAAAGGCTGGACCAAGGAAGGTGAAAGTCAAACTTTTCCCTGGTCTCTTTTGACAAAGGGATAAAGGGGAATTTTTTTGAGAAGAACAAAAATGAAAAAGATACTGGTTATATTTACCTGCTTATTGTCCTGTTTCAGCAATATATATGCTGAAGAAACGCAACAATCTCCGGTTCCTTCTCAACAGCCTGCTGCCGTGATAAATCAGCCCGCGACTGTTCAGAGTGGGCCGAGTAAACCCGCTGTACCTGTACCGCAACCTCCAGCCGTGACACAGCCTCCTGTGAATGTTCAGAGTCAACCAGCAGCCCCTGTGCCGCAGCCTCCTGTCAGGACACAGCGGCCTGCAAATATTCAGGGAGCGGGGCAGAGACCCCAGTTGCGGGTAAATCAGCCTCCAGCCGGAACACAGCTGCCGGCTGATAATCAAAATATAAACGCGCCTCAACAGGCATCAGATAATATTGCGCCTGATACGCAGGAGAATATTCCTTCAGGGGCAGTCACTCCTGAACAGATAAAGGCCTTTATGTCTAAACCCAGGGAAGAGAATTTCATAATTCTAAATTTCGACAATGCTGATTTGAAGGATGTTATAAACACTGTAGGATCAATTACAAACGAGAATTTTATCATAAGCCCCGGAATAGATGCGCGGGTAACAATACATTCCTCCAAGAAGATCCCGGTCAGTGAGGTAATGAATGTATTTGAGTCCGTTCTTGAAGCGAACGGAATGGCGGTTGTCAGGTCCGGAGAATTCCTCAAGATAGTCACGGGCGCCACTGCCAAACAGAAACCTATCGAGTTCAGAAAGGACGATCAGGTCGATACCCTCAGGGACGTGGACAGGCCTGTAACGCAAATCGTCCCAGTTCAGTATGTGCCGGTCAATGAAATAACTACGGTACTGACCCCGATGCTCTCCCAGTTCGGCAGCATCATCCCGAACCCGAGGAACAACCTTCTCATTATTAATGAACTTTCATCCAATCTTATCCGCCTCATGAAAATACTGGATGAAATCGATGTCAATGCCTTCCAGAATACGAGGATGGTCTTTTTCAAACCCAAATATTCTGACGTGCAGACCCTCACAAATGAATTGACTGAGGTGCTTAATGCTCTGAACCTGACGCGTGAAGGCATTGCGCTTGTGCCCATTGAAAGAATCAACAGCCTTGTGGTTTTCTCGGCGAGTCCGACCCTCCTTCAGACAGTTGAGGGGTGGATCATGAAACTCGATGAAGAGATTGTGACAGGACAGAATATTTTTGTGTACCCTGTGCAGAATGTCAAGGCGGAGAAGATAGCGGATATTTTAAAGACGCTTTATGAAGCAGGGGACGGCGGCAAACCAAAAGTCACTGCTCAAAAAACAGACGCAAAAGCCGCGCCCAAAAAACCTTCCGTCGCTCCAAGGTCGGCACAGCCGTCAGACGGCAGCAGCAGGATTGAGATTATTACTTTTGAGCCTACTAATTCACTTATTATTTTTGCCCCTCCGGGGATATACAGGGAGATTGTAAAGACCATAAAGAAAATAGATACATACCCAAGGGAAGTGCTGATCGAGGCCGTTGTTGCGCAGGTGACACTTACTACCGGGGATGAGCACGGGATCCAGTGGTCTGTTCTTAATAGCAGATACAGAAACAACAGATTCTTGGAAAGTACTCCTGGTGACCCAAATACTAAAGTCACCGAAATTGTTGGGAGTTCTCTGACCGGCGATATTATAACCAAAGCGGCAGATGCTACTTTAGGAGCAGGGTTAGGAGGACTATCTTATATCGTATTTCAGCCGGACAAGTTCACGGCGCTTATTAATGCTCTGGCATCAAAAGGAAAAGTAGACATTCTCTCAAGCCCCAGGCTCCTTGTCAGAGACCAGGAAGAGGCGAGTATTGAAGTTGGCTCAGAGATACCTACAGCAACGAGCTCTACGGCCTCAAGCACAACATCCGACACGTTGACGCAAAACATACAATATAAGACTGTCGGCATTAAACTGAAGATCAAGCCTACAATAAGCGAGGATAAAACAGTCGTGCTTGACCTTGAGCAGGAGGTATCTGATCGGGGAGCCAACATACAGGTCGGAAAAGAAGGGAACACATTCCCCTCATTCAGCACAACAAAGGCAAAAACATCCATTGTCGTACCGGACAAGCAGGGAATAGTTATCGGCGGCATCATGCGGGAGGAAAAGAAAAGTGATTACAGCGGCATCCCCCTTTTGATGGATATCCCGTTGCTCGGTAATCTCTTCCGTTACCAGATAGATTCAACGGAAAAGAAAGAGTTGGTAATTATTATAACCCCTCAAGTCATAGCTACAAGGTCTGAAGGGGAAGCTTTAACCAGCGAATTCCTCAGGAAGTTGAAAAATGTCAAGAACTATCTCAATGAAAGTGATATTAAATATCCCAAAGTAGGATTGACCGTTCCATCCACTTCCAGCACGGAGGGGACAAACCCGTCCAAAACCGATGAGCCGTGAAGCAGTAAAGAAGATCAATAAAGCAGGCATGCTTGGCATTATCCTGCTTGACCTCAAGCTCATTACACCTGAAAAACTTGAGATTGCGTTAAAGGAACAGGCTTCTTTTAACAAGACAGGCCACCGGCGTCTGGGTGATGTACTGGTGGGCCTGGGTTTCATCTCGGAAGATGAAATGCTCGGCGCCCTCAGCTCCCAGCTTGGCCTGCAATATCTCAAGTTTAACGAATTCCCGAAAACGATACCGAACGTCCCCTATCCAACGGTCAAGTTTATGAAGCAGTACAAGTTTGTCCCCATCGGAGCGGAGGACAATGTACTGAAAATCGCTGTATCCGATCCACTCAATGAATATGTCACCGACACCCTGCAGTTTTTTTCGAGTAAATCCGTCGAGATTTTTCTGAGCAGTGAGAATGACATCATGGAGGCCATAGAGCAGTACTTCGGCAGCAATGTCCAGATGACCAGCATTATGGAGGGGATGAGAGAGGAAGAGAGCGAAACCGAGGAGATTGATGAATTGCAGGAGGACGTACATCACCTGCGTGACATGGCCTTTGAGGCGCCGATCGTAAAGCTCGTCAATATGCTGATCACAAGGGCGGTCGAGGGCAGGACCAGTGATATACACATAGAGCCTTTTGAAAACAGCGTCAAGGTACGGTACAGGATTGACGGAGCTCTCACCCAGGTTGAATCCCTGCCGAAACGCATTCAGCCTGCTGTTATATCAAGAATCAAAATAATGTCACGTCTCAATATTGCAGAGAGAAGACTCCCCCAGGACGGCAGGATAAAGTTGAGGGTGTCGGGCAGGGACATCGACCTCAGGGTCTCTTCGATACCGACTATATACGGCGAAAGTATTGTTATGAGGATACTGGACCGTGGCAGCGCGCTTATTGTTCTTGACCATATCGGTTTTCCTGAGGAAATACTGGATACGTATAAAAAGCTGATCACGACTCCATACGGAATGATCCTTGTGACAGGGCCTACAGGCAGCGGAAAGACCACAACGCTTTACGCATCGCTGAACAAGATTAATTCAGACGATAAAAAGATCATCACCGTGGAAGACCCCATTGAATATCAGATTGACGGGATAAACCAGATACCGATTAAACCGCAGATAGGGCTTACCTTTGCCAATGGTCTGAGGCATATTGTACGTCAGGACCCGGACGTTATCATGGTAGGCGAGATCAGGGACATTGAGACTGCTGAAATAGCCATCCATTCGGCCCTTACCGGACACCTTGTGTTCAGCACGCTCCATACCAATGACGCCCCCGGAGCTGTGACAAGGCTTCTTGATATGGGTATTGAGGGCTTTCTGGTGTCGTCATCATTAATAGGTGTTCTGGCCCAGAGACTCGTGAGGGTCATATGTCCGGAATGCAAAGAGGTTTATACCCCTCCGCAGGACATTATTGAAAAGATTGATTATCTGCCCGAGAACTTCATCGCTTACCACGGTAAAGGTTGTGAGGCTTGCAGGGGTACGGGATACCGGGGAAGAACAGGGATTTTTGAATTAATGGTAATAACCACGGAAATTAGAAAATTGATCCTTGAAAGCGCAAGCTCTGATGTTATCAGGCAAATGGCGGTCTCTAAAGGGATGCAGGTCCTGAGGGACAACGGCTGGCAGAAGGTCAGAGAGGGTATAACAACCATTGAGGAAGTCTTGAGAGTGTCTCAGGAAGGAATTTAATGGACACTTACCATTACGAGGCAACTACACGGGAAGGGAACATCGTGACCGGCAGCATTGATGTTCCGAGTGAGCGCTCTGCCATTGATCGTCTCCAGGACATGGGGTATTTCCCTTTAAAGATTGTTAAGGCTATTGACCGGGAGGGGTTTTTTGACCGTTTCATGTCGTCCCTTAAAGGCGGCGTAACAGATAAGGATATAATGACTTTTACATATCAGATAGGCGTGCTTCTCGATGCCGGGTTTACCCTTGACAAGTCCCTTTCAATCCTGGCGGAGCTGACTGAGAAAAAGAAATTCAAAGAACTTCTGGATGAACTTCATGCCCAGGTCAGAAGCGGCAAGTCTTTTTCTGATGCCCTGGCCAGGTTCCCGGATGCCTTCCCCATGTTTTACGTGAACATGATAAAGGCAGGAGAAGCCGGCGGGTTTATAGAGGATTCAATTTCAAGGATGGCTACGTATCTTGAAAACTCCCAAAGCCTGAAAGAAGACGTGCGCTCAGCGCTTATCTATCCTGCACTCCTCAGCTTTGTCGGCGGGACCGCGGTAATATTGCTGCTTACTTTTGTTGTCCCCCAGTTTACCAAGATATTCGCTGATATGGGCGGGGCGCTTCCTTTGCCTACGTTAATTCTGCTTGCCATAAGCAACAGCCTAGTTGACTACTGGTGGCTGTTTGTGGGGTTCTTCGCGGCAGTCTATTATGCGGCGAAGCGGTACCTGAAGAGTGACAAGGGAAGACGTAAGTGGGACCAGATAAAATTCAGGCTTCCGGTTTTCGGTAAACTGTACAAGGAAGCTGCTGTGTCGCGCTTTGCCAGAACACTCGGCACGCTCCTCGCAAGCGGTGTGCCTATATTGAATGCGTTCCAGATAGTTAAAGGCACATTGGAAAGTGACAAGATATCAGAAATTATAGCTTCAGTCAGAGAATCCGTAAGGAAGGGCCGGGGGATCTCGGAGCCGTTAAAAAACAGCGATATTTTCCCTCCCCTTGCCGTCCATATGGTGACCGTCGGCGAGGAAACAGGGAAACTCGACGAAATGCTGATCAAGATTGCAGACCGCTTTGACATAGAGGTAAGGACCACCGTGAAACGTTTGCTTTCACTGCTGGAACCGGTATTGATTCTCATCATGGGTATCGTGGTCGGATTTATCGTTGTGTCAATGCTTCTGGCAATATTCAGCATCAATGAATTGCCGCTATAGAGGACAATCAAACTGCAGGGGCGCGGCGCGCCGTGCCCCTGCTTAATAGGAGGTCTAATGAGTAATAAAAGGGAAACAAATTTTTTAAAATGTAAAAGGGGTTTTACCTTAATTGAACTGATGGTGGTCATGATCATCCTTGGCCTTTTGGCTGCGCTCGTAGTCCCCAGGATGTTCGGCAGGATAGGGCAGGCAAAGGGCAGCGCCGCCCGCTCGCAAATAGAGCTTTTCGGGACGGCGCTTGATTCATTTCGTCTTGACACCGGACGGTATCCGACAACTGCTGAAGGTTTGGCTGCGCTCATTACCCAGAGTTCCGGAACTGACAACTGGAACGGGCCGTATCTGAAGAAGATCGAGATCCCCCTTGACCCGTGGAACAATCCGTATGTTTATGAGTCACCGGGGAAGAACGGCGATTATGATATTTATTCATACGGCGCTGACAAGGCAGAAGGCGGAGAGGGAGAAAACGCGGACGTCGTAAGCTGGAAGTGACCATGAGCAAGATGGAAGGCAGAAGGCGGAAGGCAGAAAATAAAAGTATTAATCCTTCATCCTTCATCTCTCATCCTTTGTCGGGGTTCACTCTGGTAGAGGTCATCATAGTGCTTTTTATTATAGGGATTGCATCCGGCCTTGTCGGAGTCTGGATCAATAGAGGGTCAGGGACTCTTGAGATAAGGAAATTTACCAAGGAAGTATCTGCGGCGCTCAGATATGCAAGGACACGGGCGGTAAGTGAAAAAAAGATTTATTGCTTTGTAATTGATAAAGAGGAACAGAAATACAGACTGTACGCGGAAGACACCGATTATAATAAGATTGATCTTGTCTCTGAGATACCTGTTCCCGATGAACTTCAAATGACTCTGCGGGACAGTGATGAGGAATCTCCCAACGTGGAGTTCTTCCCGAGAGGGAATGCCTCCGGAGGAGTGATTGAAATTGTCCGCGAAGACGGCGCAGGGTATTTGATCACAGTAAACAGAATAACCGGAAAGGTGGATGTGGAGAAAGCTGAATGAGAAAGGGCGAAGGGTTTACCCTTATCGAAGTAATTGTGGCAATGGCCATTTTAGGCATAAGCCTGGTACTCATCATGCAGCTATTCTCGGCAGGTCTTAGATCCGCAAAGGCCTCCTGTGACTACACAATAGCTATTGTCCATGCCAAGGACAAAATGGAGGAGCTGTCTCAGACCCTTGCCAATGACAGCGGCACCTTTGAAGACGGCTTTAAATGGGAAATGGAGATACAGGATTACAAGCAGCTTGATGAATCGGGTTATAAGCTGAATAAGATGATAGTGAAGATATTATGGCCGGATGCCCTGAAACAGCAGAAGTCTATTGAGATGGTCAGTCTTAAGATGCTTACAGGAGAAGAAAAACTGTGAGAACGCCAAAGGGCAGACTGCAGATGGTGGAAGGGACCCGCTCTTCTGATTCAGGTTTCACGCTACTTGAACTTGTTATTGCATTGACCATTTTGCCGCTTATTATCCTGATTATCGGCAACGGTTTCCGTCTTGGTATGAACGCCTGGGAAAAGGGTGAACAGGAAACAGTATGGACCCAGAGGTTCCGGGTATTGTCCGGCCTGCTGTCACAGCAGATCAAATCAGCATATCCATATATAATGGAGGTCGAAGATGAAAAGGTTGCGGTGTTTGAAGGCAAATCTGATTCTGTCATGTTTGTAACTTCGTTAACTGATGCAGGCTTCGGGGGATTTAAATGGGTAAGGTATTCTTATAAGGACGGGACCCTTTTTCTGAAAGAGGGCCTTTTGCCCGACAAAAAACTGGATGATAGTATCACGGGTGATGAAGAGATTGTCGATACAGACATAGAAGAAATAAAATTTGCGTATTTATCAGCTGAGGACAATGAATGGAAAGATTCCTGGGATTATGGCGAGAAACTGCCCGGCGCGGTCAGGGTCAAGATTTCTCATTTTGAGCCGTTTTTAATTACAATACCCATGGGTCTGGCCCAAAAAAAGGAAGAGCTGGAAAGTGAGCCCCTTTAATTTTATGCGCAATTTCCGGAACAGCCTGCAAGGCGCGTGTATTCATACAGGAAGCCTGTCTCCCTGTACCATACGACGCCCGGAAATATTAAATAATGAAAGGGGAGGGGTCGCGCTTGTTATCGTCATCTGGATCATAGTCGTCCTTATAGCAATTGTCGGGGAATTTTCCTATTCAATGAGGACCGAGATAAATATTGCAAGAAATTTCAAGGAGGAAGAAGAGGCGTATCAGATGGCCCTTGCCGGGATTGAACAGGCAAAGCTTGAACTCTTTTCCGCCAAGACCAATGAGATTGTTTATCTTAATGAAGACAAAATGCTTGTATTTGGAGTGGAGACTGAAGATAAAGAAAAAATGGAGAGAAAGGACGAAGTAGGCAGGGGGAGCTTCACGTATATCATCACTGATGAGGATGGAAAAATGAACATTAATATTGAGTCCATCGAAAGATTGAAATACGTTTTTCTCGATACCGGCATTGATATCACGGAAGTAGATACAATAGCCGATTCAATTGCTGACTGGCGGGACACGGATGATCTGCACATGCTTAACGGAGCGGAGGAAGACTACTACCGTTCTCTGGACAGACCCTATAGCTGCAAAGACGGCCCCCTGGATTCCCTGGAGGAGCTTTTGCTGGTGAAGGGGATGAATAAAGAATACCTTTCCGGCTCGAAAAAGGAAGGGGAAGCCGCTGCAGCGGAAGAAAACCCCGAAGAGGAAAAAACTTACGAGGGAGTTGAAAAGTATTTTACTGTGTATGGCACAAACGGAATAAATATTAATACCGCCTCCAGGGCGGTCCTGGAAGCGATATTCGGACTTGATGCGGCATCCAACATAATCACTCAAAGAGAGGTCGCGCCAATTGTTGCGCCGATGGCTAATGGGAAGGTCTCATCTGAATTTTTTACAATTATCTCTACAGGGACCGTCGCGGATGGTAAAATTAAAAGGTCGATTAAAACCGTAGTGCACAAGAAAGACAGGGAATTGGAGACACTGTACTGGAATGACAACATTATTGGATAATGTATTCGGCACGTATCTTGGCATAGAGTTTAAGGAAGATACTATCGTAATTACGTATCTCAAAAACAGATTGTCTGGAATCAGCCTGCTGTCCTCTTCGGCATTTCCGCTGAAATTTGAGGAGAATGTCTCTGATGATGTCAGGGGCTTCATCAGCCGGCATGGAACAAATGTAAACAAGGTCTTTGTCAGCGTTCCCGACAGATGGGCGATCACGAAGTTCATCGACATACCTTCGATGAAGGGGAAGGGCAAGGGCGCGCTTGCCAATCTCATGAAGTTTGAAATTGAGCGGCATATCCCGTTTGAAATAGACGACGTTGCATTTGACTTTCTGGTGATGGATACGAAGGGCACGAGAAACTCTGTGGTATTCGCCGCGGTCCAGAAAGATAAGATAAACATAGTTAAGGACTATCTCGGGAAGCTGTCCCTTCAGGCCAATGCCATCACCATATCATCTTTCGCGGTATTAAACTCAATCGAGTTAAGCGAAGTGTCGGTCGGAGGGTGGCAGGATATCATAGGGATTGTGAGAAGGTCGGCCATTCTGGGGAAAAAAGACGAAAACAATATTTCAGTTTATATCGACAAGAAACACGCCAGTGTAGCGATTATCAGGGACGGTCTCTGTACGCATATGAGGTCTTTTACGCTTGATTTGTCCGGGGCGCCTGAGGTCTTTTTAAATGATATATCTCAATACCTGGCCGAGATACAGTCTTCACTGCTGCTGGAGCATTTCAACAAACTCCTGCTTTCCGGTGATTTGCCTTCTATTGAGGCGTTGAAGGATGAGTTGAACGAAAAGATCAGGGTCGACGTTATTACTGTCAAACAGGTGGAAAAATTGTCCGGCAAACTGAGGGGCGTAAATATGAACGGAGCGTCTTCTTCCATCGGCGCCTGTTTTGCGGGACTTGGGCTGGGAACATATAAAATTAACCTTCTGCCGCACAAGGCGGATTATGAAATCAGGAGAATCGCACCCTTAACTACTAAAATATTTCTTGTTGCAATCCTCGTCCTGCTGGTGGGGATCTTCGCTACTGAAGCTGCCAGGCAGAAGAAATATCTTGAAACAGTTGAAGAAAAAATTAACAAAAATGAACCTGAAGTAAAGGCGCTGGAAGCGATGTTGAAGGACATATCTTCTCTTAAGGAGAGAAGCGATCTGCTTTACAGATATAAGGACAATGAGATCGCCCTTGAAATTCTTGCCGAATTTGCGAAACTGATGCCGAAGGATTCCTGGGTCACCAGTCTTAATTATAAGGGGATGGATGCTGCCGATAAGAAGAAGGTCACCGGTGAATTAATTATCAGCGGTTATGCCGCTTCCTCATCAAACTTGATTTCCATTCTGGAAGATTCCCCGTATTTCGAAAAGGTTGAATTTGTGGGGCCCATAAAAAAGACCAAAGACAACGAGCAGTTTAAACTCAGCGCAAAGGTTGTCCTGCCGCCGGGCGTGGAAAGTGGGGCCAAATGAACCTGCCGATCAAGGTGAATGAGAGAGAAAAGAGGGCCCTTATTATCGGCGGAATTGTTGCGCTGCTGATATTGGCATTCTACATGTTTTCCTGGTACAGTGATACTAAAAAAAATGTAAAGGAGTTTTCAGAGGCCAGGCTTCTTATGCTGCAGAAGCAGATGGAAAAGATATCAGGGAAAGATATTGTTCAAAAACGGTTAGAGGCCGTTACGCAGGAACTCGACAGGCAGGAGAAGGCGCTGCTGGGCGGAAACACGCCTCCGGTGGCGGCTGCGGCGCTGCAGAGATTTCTCAAGGAAACGGCAGCTTCTCTCCAGATTGAAATTAAACAGGAAAGGACCCTGAATCCGGTTGACGGCCCGTTATATCTTGGAATTCCCGTTGAGATAGGATTTACCTCGTACACCAAGGGATTAAAGGAACTTCTATTAAAACTGCGTAAGTCGCCGTTTCTGCTTAACGTATCTGAAATTCAGGTAAGGGTCACCAATATCAGCAAGCCGGATGAAATATATACGACTCTGGTTGTAACAGGTTTTATAAAGAAGGCCGGAGACAAGGCGCCCGCCGGGAAAGAGGATAAGAAATGATACGTAATTATTTCCTGTTAAATCTTCTTCTTATAGTAGTCATCGGATTTCTCGGCAATAAATTATATGATGTCGTTAAATACAGGGCGGAGATGCCGGCAGAAGCAGTCCCCGGAGAGGTCAGGAAAGAAGATACCGCTGCAGGGCATACGGAAAAGACTCTTGATGAGAATGCCTTTGAGCCGATATCGGTTCTGGATCTTTTCAGGCCTTCGAGGACAGCGCCGTCAGTTGAAAATAAAGCTGCTGAAAAGCCTCCGCTTCCCAGTCCGCCCAAGCTGTTTGGAACGGTCATACTTAATGACAATAAAACCGCGATCCTTGAACAGTCTGATACAAAGACAACAAAGGTGTATCGTATAAATGACACTATTTCCGGGTATAAGGTCCTGGAAATCCATGAAGACAAAGTCGTGTTACTGGGAAATGACGAAAAAGTTGAAGTAAGATTAAGGGACGATAAGGGAGTTCAGGCCCCAAGCAGGCCCATAACCAGGCCTCCGATTGTGACCCAGCCTTCCCAGCCCGGGCGCCAGATAGGAAGTCCCGGGACCGCGCCACAGCGTCGTGCAAGGCCTGTCCCCCCTCGCAGAAGGCCGACACGGGCCGTTCCGCCAAGTGTTCCGCCTGCTGAAGCACCTCAGACACTGCAAACGCCTGAAGCGCCTGAAACCGTTGACCCGCACCAGGAAGAAGCTCAGTAGCCCGACAAAAGGGATTTTAAGGGGTTTCTATACCGAGTGATTTAATTTTTCTGTGGAGGTTGCTTCTCTCGATGTCCAGGTCTTCTGCTGTTTTTGAAACGTTCCAGTTGTTTTCCTGAAGTTTTTTCAGAATAAAGTCCTTCTCGAAATTTTCCCTCGCATCTCTTAATGTCTTAAATGCCGTATAATCCGATTTCACTACCCTGACAGGTTGGACATCTGTAACGTCGATAATGTCTGAGGGATTCATAATGACAAAGCGTTCAATTGTATTTTTAAGTTCCCTGACATTGCCGGGCCAGTCGTATTCCATTAAAGCGCGTAAAGTGGTCCTGCTTACGCTTTTTTTCTTTTGCCCGTACTGCTTGGAGAAATTATCAAGGAAGTGTTCAACAAGGATCGGGATATCGCTTTTTCTCCCCCTGAGCGGAGGGACCTCAATGGGAATGACATTTAATCTGAAATACAGGTCTTCCCTGAAATTCCCTATCCGGATTTGTTCCTCCAGGTCTTTGTTCGTAGCCGCGATTATCCGTACATCCACTTTAATATTCTTGCTGCCTCCGACTTTCTGAAATTCCTGTGTTTCGATTATCCTGAGCACCTTGGCCTGTGTGACCTGGGACATGTCGCCGATTTCATCAAGGAAGAGGGTCCCCTCATGCGCCAGTTCAAATTTTCCCCGCTTACTTTCAAAGGCCCCTGTAAAAGAGCCTTTCTCATGGCCGAACAGCTCACTCTCGATAAGCTCATTAGGAATTGCCGCGCAGTTTACTTCTATGAAATTATTATTTTTTCTGCTGCTTCCCTCATGTAAGGCCCTTGCGACCAGTTCCTTGCCGGAGCCGCTTTCACCTAAAATGAGGACCCTGCCCTGAGAAACCGCCGCCTTTGATATCTTGTCTTTCAGCTCGATCATCTTGTGGTTGTCCCCGATAATTTCCCACTGCTGGGATATGCTGCTTTTAAGGGCAATGTTTTCCTTCTCGAGCATCTGCTTCTCAACTGCCCTTCTTGTAAGGATCAGCACCTTGTCAAGCGAGAGGGGTTTCTCAAGAAAGTCATAGGCCCCCAGCTTAATTGCATGGACTGCCGTGTCTATATTGCTGTGACCGGAAATCATTATTACGCATACATCTTTATTTTTCTTCTTCAGGGCCTTGAGGGTCTCTATGCCGTCCATACCCGGCATCCATACATCGAGAAACACGATGTCAGGCGAAGACTCGGAGTATTTTGTGAGAGCGCTTTCGCCCGAAGATGCCGTGATGACCTGGTGCCCTTCATCCTCGATAATACCGCTTAACGCTTCGAGTATGCTCTTTTCATCATCAACCAGCAGTATCGTCGCTTTTGCCGCTTTAGCCATAGCTTAAATAATCTCCTTCTAAAATCATTCAATTATACCTTATGAGGACAAATTTTAGTGCATACTGAGGGGGAGATGTTGCGTTTATTCTTCCTAGGTTGCCACCAATCCCTATGATATAATGATGCTATGAAAGAGGCCATGTTTTATGAAAAACTTGATAAGCAGAATGTAAGATGCTTCCTATGCGCTCACCACTGTATTATCTCTGAAGACAAGAGAGGCATATGCGGGGTAAGGGAGAACAGAGAGGGGACCCTGTACAGTCTGGTCTACGGGAAACTAATATCCATGAATATTGACCCCATTGAGAAAAAACCACTGTTCCATTTTCTTCCAGGGTCAACCTCCATGTCGATAGCGACAGCAGGCTGCAATTTTAAATGCAGGCACTGCCAGAACTACGACATATCCCAGTATCCAAAAAAACACGCGGATATTCCCGGTGACAGTATTTCTCCTGAGGAGGTGGTCAAGGCCGCTGAAAGGGCAGGCTGCAGGAGCATCTCTTATACGTATACCGAGCCGTCTATTTTTTTTGAATTTGCCTATGACTGCGCCAGGCTTGCGCATGAGAAGGGACTTAAGAATGTTTTTGTCAGTAACGGGTATACAGGTCCGGAGGCGACAAAGGCAATAGCGCCCTTTCTTGACGGGAACAATATTGATTTAAAAGGCAGTGATGAATTTTATAAAAAAATATGCGGAGCAAGGCAGCAGCCTGTATTGGACACTATTAAATTGATGAAAGAAATGGGAGTATGGGTGGAAGTTACGACCCTTATCATCCCGTCACATAATGATTCAGAAGAAGATCTGAACGGCATTGTCGAATTTATTAAATCAGTTGATGCTGCCATCCCATGGCATGTGTCGCAATTTTATCCTACGTTTGAGCTTTTGGACCAGCCGAGAACACCGGTGCAGACTTTGAGACGGGCCAGGGACATGGGCCTCTCGAAGGGCCTTAAGTATGTATACGAAGGTAATGTTCCCGGCGAAGGGGGAGAAAATACATATTGTCCGGACTGCGGGGAGCTTCTCATTCATCGGGTCGGATATCAGATATTACAGAATAAAATAAAGGATGGCAAATGTTCTAAATGTTCAGTCATAATAGACGGTGTCTGGCAGTAACTTGTTGATAATATGGGGGTGTAATAATAGTGAACAAATTAAGAGATGAAATCCTGGAATTGCTGTGGTCGTTAAGAGAAAAGGGTTTAAAAAGTTACTCTGATGTTATTGAAGGAATCGCTGACAAGGATACCTCTGACATGATTCGAAAAATGGAAAAATCGGGTTATGTAAACATTTCAGGCGCTGACATTGAATTTACAGATAAAGGTGAGGCCCGAGGCAGGGACCTGACACGCCGTCATCGTCTTGCCGAAAGACTCTTTCATGATGTGCTTGAAGTAGGGATGGAAGAAAGTGAAGAGACCGCGTGTGAAATAGAGCATTTTCTTTCCCCATCCGTAACGGACAGTGTTTGCTCTTTCCTGGGGCACCCGCCGACCTGCCCTCACGGCAAACCTATTCCAAGGGGCGAATGCTGTTCTAAATACAGTTCTGAATACAGGCCACTTGTAATGCAGTTGAAAGAGCTTGAAGTAGGCTTAAAGGGCAGGATTGTCTTTATTAGACCTTCTGAAAGCACTCGGCTTGAGCGTCTTGCCACTATGGGCATTGTCCCCGGCAGTATCGTAAGATTGAAGCAGAAAAGGCCTTCGTTCGTACTGGAGATCGATGAAACCACTCTTGCTGTCGACTCCCTGATTGCTGAAGAAATTTACGTTAAAGAATATATACTGTAACCCCCATTACAGGAACGCTCTGTCTCCAGTCTTATAATATCTTTAAAAAAATTAATAACAGTAAAAATCAAAAATTTACTATACTTAAATATCACGCCTGTTGTAAAAATATTTCGGCCTCGGGGATATTAATGGACACGAGCAGAATCATGAATGTTTTAATCGCTTCACCCGGTGATGTAGTAATTGAACGAAAGATAGTTCGTGAAGTCTGTCTGGGTCTGAATGAAGGTGAATTGCTGCGTCATCTGGGGGTTTCCATTCGCACGGCAATGTGGGAGGATGTTTTTCCTTCCGTTGAAGATCCTCAGACGATTATAAACAGAGTTGCTGATGAGTGCGATGTTCTTGTCTGTATTTTTTATAAACGTTTTTACACTCAGTCCGGCAGAATTGAATCCGATAATCTGAACAAATTTTTGTTATCATATGATTCATGGAAATCCCTGAAAAAACCGTATGTCATGTTTTATTTCAAGGAGGTCAACGCCTCCATTGAAGGTTTCTCTGCCTCAGAAGTACATGAGGTCACTGAGTTGAAAGAAAAGATAGTAAAAGAAAATATATTATTTACAGATGAATTTTCAGCTCCATATGAATTTTGTGAAAAGATTTATGACAATATAGAAAAGTGGATAAGAGACAATACAAATAAGCATTGATTTTGTGCCCGTGCTTTCCCGATAGTATGTGCGGAAAGCAGCGCTGCTCCTCTCAATTCTTCGCGCACGCATGTCAGATAAATATTAATAATGTTATAATTATGCGCTATAGATTACGGTCAGCCGGATTTTTCTGCTGATATATGCTCATTGCAAATAAAGGAATGCTCTGTATCCCGATTACGGGATGTCAATATTATTTATTTAACGCGTAAAGACCGGGTTCTTCCAGGAGCTGCATTGAAATTAAAGCAACCGCTGATATTGATGGACCAGATCGAGAAACAGGTTTTAGAGGTTATTCATAATTTAAACTGGCTTCTGGAAGCTCATGACAGCCATGTTGAATTAATTAAAATCAAGGGCAACCAGGTGCTCATCCGCTGCGTCGGACATTGCACCGGATGCGAAACGGACTGCATCGGGGTGGCTTTTAAAGAACGGATACCGGATATAATGCTTGTTCGAAAAAAATGAGATACTGAGTGTATTTGATTGCGGGGGAAGAGGAATCAGGCAGCCGGGTGCCGGATGATGATTATTGCGCTTTCTGAATCGGTTCAAGCACTTCAATCCTTTTTCTGGCGTGCTGACCAAGTTCGGTATCAGGCGCTACCTGTAATTGATTTTTATATTCTATTACAGCTGATTTAGTATCATTTGTTTTATCAAGACAAATTCCCAGCAGGCCGTGAATCTCGGGATGTTCAGGCGAAGCCTGTGCGAAATTCGCCAGATAGGGCAGGGCTTCAGAATATTGATTCATCTTGTAATAACTTTTGCCTAATCCGAAATGCGTCTGTGCGTGTCCGGGAAACTCATCAAGGCTCTTTTTAAACTCCAGAACAGCCTTTTCATAATTCCCTTTATAAAAATACGCAAGTCCCTTTCCATAAATTGAAGGCTGGTAGCCCGCGCTTATAGACAGCGCCTTTGCAAAGGACCTGTCCGCTTCCTCATAATTTTTCTGCTGGAGCTTTATAAAGCCGTAAAGGTTATGAAAAGGGGGCTGTGAGCTGTTAAGTCTTATGGCCTCCAGCAGACCTTTTTCAGCCTCACTGTATTTCTTTTCCTTATAATCCTGCTCGGCCTTATCGTAAATATGATAGATTTTATTTAGTTCCTTCATTTTCCTTGTTTCCGTCTGAAATCTATTGCCGAACTTGCCATCGCTTTTTATTGAATAGGGCGGGAGCTGATTTATCATGTCCTGTATTTCACTAAGTCTGACTTCAGCCCTTGGGTGAGTTGACATCAGGTTTGATACAAAGCTGTCCTCACTCCGTGATTTGCCGAGTCTCTTTACGTAATTGTCCACGGACTCCTCAAGCACCTTATGGGCGGACAGCGCTTCATGAGGCTCATACCCCAACGCTGCCATGTATTTGACTCCAAGTCTGTCCGCCTGGATTTCCTGGTCCCTGTCGTATTTTAAAAGCAGCAGACTGCTGCCCACTGCGCCTATGGCGAGTAAGGCGTCACTGCCTTTTTTCCCCTGAAGCGCAGCGCCGCCAATCGCGATGCCTAACTGCTGCATCTGCATCCGGGATATTCTTTGGGCCGTGTGACGGGCCATTACGTGACCGATTTCGTGTCCCATGACCGCGGCAAACTGGGCCTCGTTTTCCATATCACTGAGAAGTCCTCTTGTAATAGCAACATACCCGGGAAGGGCGAAGGCATTTGGCAATGACGTATTCTGTATATGAAATTTTACAGGGAGACCAGGCCTTTCGGAATTCTTCCACAAATCCTTAACAACCGTGTCAAGGTATGCTTCAAGTGCTTTGTCCTCATAAGGACCGCCGAATTCCCATTTCAGTGACGGCGCTGCTTCCTTGCCGATGTTCACCTCCTGGTCCTCGCTGACGAGCATAAATTCCCTCTCTCCTGAAACAGGATTGACGGCGCAGGAGTACAGGGAAATGAAAATTATCAGGTAATACCATCTCATCAACACGTTGAAGCAGGGTTTCATAAGAAGTATTTTATACTATCGCAGGACCGACTGCAATACAGAATGTACTGCAGGTAAAGAGACTGCCGAATGACGGCAGGACCTATTTCAGATGATTTGTTAAAGTTGAATGAGACCAAGAGGTTTCAGTTAATTTCTATATTTTGTGTAATGCTTCGTTGAACAACTCTTCCAGTTTCTTGCTTTCAGCCGCAATCCTGCCGAGTATCCCGGCCAATTCTTTTTCACCCAGGGAATCAACCTTGACCGCCCATTCTTTGTAAGTTTTTACATGGGCGTCATTATGTTCTATCCAGTGTTCGAGCAGGTGTTTTAATTTTTCGAGTTCGGTCATCCTGGGAGATATTAATATACAGGCAAAGAAGGTGTCAAGGGAAAGTAATGCAGAGACAGGCCGCAATCAGTTGCTAAGCGGTGAAACTTGGATTATACTTTCCGGTATGAGGACCGAATAAATGAACATACGGAAATATGGGGCAGTGCTTGTAGTTGATGATGAACCTTCTGTTCTGGAATCATCCTCTCTGCTTTTAAAAGAATACGGATATAATGTTACATCTTCTTCAAACGCTGAGGATGCGATCAGGAGATTTCAGGAGAACAGTATTGATGTTGTATTGACGGACATTGTCATGCCGTCTATGTCAGGAATCGAACTGCTCAGGCAGATCCACGATATAAATTCTGCGACCCCGGTAATCCTTATGACGGCGTATGCAGATATGGAGAAGGTGCTGGGCGCACTGAAAATGGGCGCCTTTGATTTTATAATCAAACCGTTTACCGCGGAACTGCTGGTGCATTCTGTTGAAAAAGCAGTGCATTACAATAAATTGATTCTGATGGAAAAAGACTATAAACATTTACTGGAGAAATATAATGAGGAAATAGAGACCCTTGTGGCGGAGAGGACCATGGGGCTGATGTCATTGACCCTTGCTGACAAGATCAGAAACCCGGCGTCTGTCATCGGATTAACATGCCGGAGGATGCTTGAGAAAGAGGAAGTGCCGGACAGGCTGATACCCAAAATCCAGGGCATTATCAATGAAGCTGAAAAACTGGACGCCATAGTCAAAGACTTCCAGTCTCTGCTGAAGGACAGGAAGTCAATGTTCAGATATGAGGATGTTAATGAAGTTGTTGACAGCATCATGCCCATTATTGAAAACATGGTCGCCAGTAAAAAGATTGAAGTGGCATTCAATCGTTGGGCTTGTCCGCTGAAAGTCAATATCCAGAAAAACCTGTTTCAGATTGCTCTCTCACACCTGATTAAAAATTCCATAGATGCAATACCTGAGGGAGGCAGGATAACTGTTTCTGCATATGAAAGTGACAATGCCTGTGTACTTGAAGTGTCGGATACCGGGCATGGCATTCACCCGGAAGATATAAATAAAATATTCAATCCCATGTTCAGCTCAAAAGATAAACGGTTTGGCATGGGTCTTCCTCTGGTAAAGCGGATTGTTAATGAGCATATGGGTGAAATTGAGGTGGCAAGTATTCCGGGAGAGGGCACCACTTTCAGGATAAAACTCCCTTTGAGGTGGTCTCAGAAATGTTCCTGCGGGTTGATTGATAATACCGGTTGATTTGTGTCTGTCAGGAGCTTTAATTAATATTATCTGCAATCGGGCAATCCCATGTTCCTCATGCCATATCGATTGATATTAAAATATAGTCATTTTTTTCCCTGAAATAGATGACGGCCCCTCCATCTTCATTTTCGTATATGATGATGTTATCGCTAAACTCCTTTACAAGCTTTAATTTCATATTTTCTTTCCGGATTAACTGACCGCCCTCTATGACTTGCACTTCGGCGAACATAGGCCCTCCTTATTAATCACATGTTCTTTTACCTGGACAATATGTCTTTTATTTTCATGCCAAGTTTCCTGCCCATTGCTTCAGGAGAAGTATCGGAAGATAAAGCGGCGTCTGCGCGGGTCAGGGTTACGGATTCTGCTATTTTATTGTTGATTAATACAGTCGCTTTTATTGCTGATATATTGCTTTCAGACGATTCCGGAGAAACGGCATCACCTGTAAGGATTATGGCGCCGTTGATTACAACCCCTGCCTCTCCGCCAGTTGTGACTGAATAGCTGTCCAGTAAAGACCCGATAATGGCGTTTTGCACATCCTGGGCTGTCCCAGGATTTGAGCAGGTGAACAATGATACTGACACGCTCTTTTGTTCGTGGGATTTCAGGGAGCTGCCCCCGTTCTCCTGGACGCGGCCTGTCGCAGAGCACCCGATAAAGATCAGGCCCGATAATATCATGGCTGCTATTGTCTGGATTATTTTCATTTCTGATCTCCTTTTACAGAAGTATTATTCGGAATATTATAAATTCAAAAAGATAACGTGGAAAGAGCCCGTGTCTTTTTCTACTATCTTCAGGCGAAGCTGTTTAGCCGATTTTGCCTCGCCCGGGAAGAATATAAAGCCGTATGCCAGTGCTTTGGGCTCAATGGTTTTTGCCTGAAGGGACTTTTGACGCAGGTCTTCCATAACAGCCCTGTTTGCCTCATTTGAAGTGGCCCCTTTTGTGCCGCCTATTACTCCCCCTATGGCTGTTCCTGCTGCTGCGCCTTTTCCTATGGCTGAACCCACATTGTCACCGGATACAATGCCTATTGCCCCGCCTATCAACGCCCCTGCTGCTGCTCCGAGGAACCCGTGATAAGCCCCTTCCTTGAATATCTCTTTCGTCTGAGTGTACTTGGAGGCCCTTTCATACGCCATGTTCCTTTCAAGGATTGGCCAGAGATTACCGTTAGCGTCTTCCAGAAAAGTCTGGGACTGATCAATTTCAAATGAGTGTGTGCCCTTATTATCAAAAACTACCTGAACAGGCAGCATCCCGGCCTCGCGAACGTTAAAGCCGAAGGCCTCTTTTGCCTCTGTGAAATTGACATAAGCCTTTGCAGCTATCTCTGTATCGGCCACTGACATGACATTGGGATAAGCTCCCGGGGCCTTAAACGGCAAAGGTTTGGCCTCATATGTTGTGCAGGCATAAAGGAGCAGTATGGATATTAATGCATAGTATATATAATTGTTTTTTTTCATTGGAACGCCTCCATATATTTTTGACCTGCTGTTGAGTACATTATATCATCAATAATGGCAAGGCATGCAGATGCGGGGTCGTTTGTTGTAGGTGCGCAGCGCATGCTACGCACCTGGTAATCCTTTCGAATTGTGTCAATATATACGAAATATTCATCAATCATTCAGCGGTTTTAATACCGAGAAAATTAAGGAAGTCATCTTTCCCCCCATGTTCCGCCTTCCTGTTCCACTGTTTGATTTTCCGGCAGAACAATGCAGTCTCTTTTCCGGATTGATCAGCTTTTAGTCTGAATTGACTGAAGGAATTGGGTTTTCCGGAATATTGCCTGCATTTGATAAACTTGTCACGTATGACATCTGACAGCTCGAAGTCGGACGCCTTACTGTCCTCATCAAGATAAACGTCAATCGGAAAAACCCGGCATGCCATGGGCCTTGCCACATATGCCGAACATTTCTTGTCGTCAGAGAGAAATAAACAGGAGCCGTCCAGTTTCTTTCTCAATCCTAATTGACGCTTTCCATATGATAAATTTATCCAGTCTTCAGTATCATTAACAACTGTGAAGTCGGATTTCGCGTACAATCTTATCAGTCTGTCAGTAGGGAGACCGGTGTGTTTGACCAGCCGCTTGATGTCGCTATCGGTCAGTTCGATAACCGGATCACTACAGCAGGTGCCGCATTGCGCGCAATGCAATTTTAAAAGTTTTGACAGCTTTCTGCTTTTTTTAATGGGAATTACCTCCTGGATAATATGTACAACCGCACCATTTGAGATGCAGTAAAAATTATACTGCAAAATCAGTTTATAATCCAGCTTGGCAGGATAGTGCAGGCAGTAAGAAAATGATAATTGATGGGAGCGCTATTAATTGACTATTTCAAATAGTATTTTGTAGTATTTCCATTACACCTTTTTTTTATTTCTGGAGGAATCGTGACTATAACGGAAAAAATTCTTGCAGCACACTCAGGCAGGGACAAGGTATCAGCCGGGGAGCTGATTAACGCAAAGGTCGACCTTATTCTTGCAAATGATATTACAGCGCCCATCTCAATCACAGAGTTTAAAAAGATAGGGGCCGGGAATGTCTTTGATAAAGAAAGGGTAGCCTTCATCCCCGATCACTTTGCGCCGCAGAAAGATATAAAGGCCGCAGAGCAGTGCAAGATGCTCAGGGAATTCTCAAGGGAATACGACCTCAGCCTGTATTTTGAAGTGGGAAGAATGGGTGTGGAGCACGCGCTTCTTCCGGAACAGGGACTTGTAGGTCCCGGGGATCTTGTAATAGGCGCTGACAGCCATACATGTACGTACGGAGCGCTCGGAGCATTCTCTACCGGCGTCGGTTCCACGGACGTGGCCTCGGCAATGGCAACAGGTGAGTGCTGGTTCAAAGTCCCTGAATCCATGAAATTCATTTATTACGGGAAATTAAACAGGTGGGTCAGCGGCAAGGACCTCATCCTTCATACAATCGGCGATATCGGGGTTGACGGCGCCCTGTACCGGGCCATGGAATTCGAGGGCGAGGTTATACGCTTAATGTCCATGTCAGGAAGGCTTACCATGTGCAACATGGCGATAGAGGCAGGGGGCAAGAACGGGATCATCGTCCCTGATGATATTACTGAAGGATATGTGAAGGGCAGGGCGAAGAGGGCATACAAATTCTATGCATCCGATAAAGATGCAGGGTATGTTGAGGTGAAAGAGTATGACTGCTCTAAGATACCACTGACGGTCTCGTGCCCGCATCTCCCGTCAAATACAAAACCTGCGGCAGAGCTTTCTTCTGTTTCAATCGACCAGGTTGTTGTGGGTTCCTGCACAAACGGAAGGATAGAGGACATAAGAGAGGCGGCGGAAATTATAAAGGGTAAAAAGGTCAGTCCCAATACAAGGATGATAGTTATTCCCGCTACACAGCAGATTTACCTGCAGTGCGTAAAGGAGGGACTGGCAGAGATATTTGTTAACGCTGAAGCGGTATTTTCAACCCCTACATGCGGGCCATGTCTCGGCGGTCACATGGGAATACTCGCAAAGGGTGAGAAGGCGATTGCTACAACGAACAGGAATTTTGTCGGCAGGATGGGAGATCCCGGGAGTGAAGTTTACCTGTCAAACCCTGCTGTTGCCGCGGCATCTGCTGTTAAGGGACGGATTGCAATTCCGGAGGAGGTAATATGATATTAAAAGGCAAGGTCTGGAAATTCGGCGATAATATAGACACGGACGCGATAATACCCGCCCGCTATCTCAATACATCCGACCCTGTTGAGCTCGCAAAACATGTGATGGAGGATGCGGACAAGGACTTTCCGTCAAAGGTGAAGGCGGGTGATCTGATCGTTGCTGACTCAAACTTCGGCTGCGGCTCTTCAAGGGAGCACGCGCCGATAGCCCTTAAAGCTGCAGGCATTCAGGCAGTGGTTGCCAGGAGTTTTGCCCGGATATTCTACCGGAACGCATTTAACATCGGTCTTCCCATATTTGAATCTGACGATGCGTCCGTAAAAATCAGTCAGGGCGATGTGATAGAAATAGACGCTGACGGCGGAGTTATCAGAAATATCACTAAAGGTGAAACATATACGGCAAAGCCCATTCCCCCATTTATGCAGGAACTGATCTCCGCAGGAGGACTGATTGAATGGACCAGGAAGCGGATAAAGGCTTCATAGCCTCCTGCCTCATTCTCTCCAGGAAAGAGCTTAAAGAAAAGGTACTGCGGAAACCTGCAACAATGCAGGTTTGAAGAGGCTGGATTGGGGAGAGAAGACTGCCCTTTTCTGTCTCGTTATGAAGGGAAATCCATGCATAAACATATATCACCAATCTCCAACTTCATTAAAATTTAAGCGCTTCCAACTTGGCAACAATATTGCATATAAAGCAGAAACATTTAATACGCCAGGAGGTAAATCGATGCTCGCAACGAGAAATGGCATTAAAGCCAAACTAATGGGAATTGCAGTAAGAAAATACGAGAACGTCATAAGAAATATTCAGGCAAAGAGGATTAAAAAAGACAGGACCGAGCTTCAGGCGGCATTAATGTTAGGCGGCATAAGAAGGGTCAAGTAATCCGGAGGTCAGAGCGGATGGCAGCCCCTAGTCCCTGTTACGGCAGCGCGCAAGGCAGGATTAAAGACTCCGGAGCAGGGCGCTTATATGACGAGTACCTGAGATACGGAATAATAATATCATTCTTATTCCCCCCAGTCCCGTCATACGTAATCGAAACCACCGGAGTCCCCGTCTTCTTCTCGATCTCCTTTGCCATCGCCTCCGTAATCAGCGACGGACAGCAGAAGGCCGGGCTTGTCTGGACAAACAGCGCGACATCAGGATAGTGCTTCTTTATATAGTAGATCTTTAATATATTGTCCATCGACTCTCCGGTGTTCTCTACCCTGATATTGTATTCCGACAGGATCTTCTCCGGTGATTCATCATATTCCGGATCAGGTTCCTTCAGGACCCGTTCAAAGTATTTATAATATGTCTTCTCCAGCATCGTTGCCGTGGCAAAGAAGGTTTTTGTGGACAGGACGTTTAAGTATTGTCCTTCAATAAACCACTTTCTGAAATATTGCCCGGATATCATCTTGAGGAAAGAACTGAAGGGGGTTGTAATGACCTCGCCGCCGTTGTCTTCAATAAATTGTATCAGGCCCTGATTAATGACTTCATTGTCCCGCACATAAAGATCGCCGAATATTGCTATCTTCGGTCTTGGTTCGTAGCTTACCTCGATGTTTTCAAAATATGATACCACCTGGGCAACAGCAGATTCCTTTGACCGGTTTCCGAGAAAGGAATCTGCCAGGACATCGATGCTCTTTTTGATCATCCTGTCTGTCTTTCCCTTTTCCACTTCATAAGGCCGTATCCTGCATCCCATCTTTCTGACAAGCCCTCCGAACATGTATGCGAAATATGAATTTATCGGGAGCTTTATTGACAGGTCTGCAAATGACATACTGCCTGTATATACCTCTGCTGCCGACAGGCCGTGCCCGTAGGAATGCAATATGTTCTTTATATGATGAGGGAACATCCTGAGATTACAGGCCAGGGTAGTGGTCATTATCCACAATACGGTATTAGCTGGATCAAGCTCATGCTTTTCCACATAATCTATAAATTCCTGGGCAATGATGTTAAGAGGGATACACTGACCGCTGTTAAGCCGCAGGCTTTTCTGGATACTCGTGTCCGTCTCTTCCAGAAGCCTTGCGTCGATGCCTTCACTTTTAAGGTTGGCAATGATCAGCGGCAGACTGATGTTGTCCCAGTTGGGGATAAGAAGTGTTTTATCAATGAAAGGTTTTTTTCTGGCCGGAATTAGTGACGGCGCATATATGACAGGCGCTTTTGTCATGTCTGAAGAATGAGCTGAATGGTGATTTCTAAACGACCGGGCCGCGGCCTCGATCCTGGTCTCATAACCCACACTTGAAGAATGTTCATCCAGCTGCAGGATGAGATAGGGCTTTTCATGGGAGTCCATAAGCTTTTTAAAATATTCAATGGCAAAGGAATCAGGTGAGCAGTTGAAAGATGTCACATATACCGGATATGCCCCGCTTGTCCTGGCAACGACCTCTGCTGCCTTGAGTATCTCCGAGGCATAATGCCAGGGCAGTTCATTGCATAGCGGCTCGATTGACGTAACATCTTCCTGAGTATATGAAAGCATGTCCTGATAGAACGCCTTAATGCCCTGTGAGGCAAATATCCCGGGGATGCCGCTATTCATGGACACAGGGAGTATTGAATAAGGCCTGCCGATAAACACAACGTGAATATCGCCGGCGCTGAGAGACTCTTTTTTGTACATCCCTTTCAGCCTGGATGTACATGATTCCTTGAATTCAAGCGCCCTGTCATATGCTTTGGAGACATCAAAATAACTGATATCATGGTTTATGACGGGCTTCAGAATATTATAGAGCTGGACCTTTGTGTAGATGGGATTGTATAGATAATTGACCAGGGGCATAAGGAACCTGTTCGTGCCCGGAGAACTGAGATTGGAAACAAGTGAAGATGAAAATTGGGTATAGTAGCAGAACTGACGTCTTACATTCTTTTCATCCTGCTTCTTCTCAAGATAAAAGGGCATGAATACATAATCCGCCCTGTCCAGGAGGTATTTTACATGGCCGTGAAGCGCGGTCAGCGGCGCGCAGAATTCAGCTCCTGCCATACGCTTTCCCTCTTTTACCGCGTCAGTATAAGAATCACTGGTCATGGTTTTTACAGACAGCCGGTCAAAAAAATATTTCCACATAGGAAGATCTTCATACAGGTGGAGCGCTGACGGAATTCCGATAGTTACGAATTCCCTGGAAGCTTTAAAGGAAAGGACCTTCTTCCTTTCTTTAAGCAGGTCAAAACCCGAGAGATTATTGTTAATGAATGTTTTTGTGTCATAGTCCCTGCCGCACAGAAACCCATACGCGACACTTTCGCCATCAACATCGGCAATGGTTATCTTGCAGTGATTGGTGCAAAGCTCGCATACTTCAGACCTTACCGGTATATCTTTTTTGTAAAGCCGCAGTCCCTTGAACCTGCTTTCTTCCGCATCCTGCTCGATCAGCATCAGCGCTACGCCTAGCGCTCCGGTAAGATGGCAATACCTGGATACGTGTATCGGTTTATTCAGCCTCTGTTCAAAGGCGGCAACAAGCGCCTTGTTCTTTGCAGTCGCGCCCTGAAAGCATATGGTGTTTCCTATACTGCTTTCGATTGCGACCTTTGTCAGATAGTTTTCCCTTATGGAGTGAAGGACGGACGCAAGTGCCTCATCCACTGAATAGCCCTCACTTAAATAATGATTGATGTCCCTCTCCATAAACACCGTGCAGCGGTCACTTGCTATCGGGGCCCTCTTGCCTTCGGCCTTTGAGGAATAATCAGAAAGGGGGCACCTTAATTTCAGGGCCTGCTCTTCGATAAAACTTCCGGTCCCGGCAGCGCACACATTGTTCATTGCAGAGAAGGTAACTATGCCTTTTCTCAAGGTGGTGAATTTAGAGTCCTGTCCACCGATCTCGATTATGGTATCTACTTCAGGATTAAGCTCAAAGGCCGCGCGGGCATGGGCCGTGATCTCGTCTACGATAGTGTCCGCCCCGATTATCTTTCCCGAGAATTTTCTTCCTGCGCCGGTTGTCCCGGCCCCGATGATCTTTAGATGAATCTCATTCTTTTTAATAACGTCATCAATGGACGCGAATAATTTCTGGACCGCGTGAACCGGCCGGCCGGCGGTCCTTGTATAAAACCCCGCCAGGACTTTCCTGTGCCTGTCCATCAGTATCGCCTTAGTGCTTGTAGAGCCGATATCAATCCCCATATAAACTTCATATTTATTTAAAGGTACAATATGTTCGTAAATATCGACTTCCACCGGGGACATGTCTTCGGGACCAATTGCGATATATTCATATTTTTTGTCACTGCTGAAATCAGGATAGTCAGAGAGCTTCAGCCTGAGCGGCTCATAGTAATGCTTCTTCTCCAGAGGCATGTGAATAATGATATCGTCTACGGAATTTATATCTGTCTTATCCAGCCTGATCGATTCGTCAAGAAGGTTTAATCCCGCTCCGATAGCGCCGTAGAGGTAAGACATTTCATCGTCGATAATATTTAAGCCGATAATTGACTGTATATGCCTGGCAACAGCCCTGTTCCTTGACACGCCGCCGGTGAAGATAATGGGAGGATTTGTCTGTTCGCCTTTCATAAGCGTATCCACTATATTTTTTGCCAGTCCGTAGCACAGGCCGTCGCAGATCTCTTCTAATGAGTAACCCTCCTGCTGGGCATGGACAAGGTCTGTCTTAGCAAATACCGCGCACCTTGTGGCGATTTTCGGTATGATGCCTTTATTGTTGAACGCTATCCGGCTCAGTTCCTCTATCCCGCTTAAGTTCAGCCTCCTTGCCTGCTGGTCCAGAAAGCTGCCTGTGCCTGCCGCGCATGAACTGTTTGACTTGAAATTCCGGTAATTGCCGTTCTCATCAAATGTTATCAAACCGAACCTTTCACCCCCGACTATTAAAATGGCACCGATCTTGTCATGAAAATGCCTGGCGGCCGAGATGATGGAGATCCGGTTATCATACTGACCATTTACCTTAATAACCGACGGGGTTGAAGATGTTGAGGCAATCCCGCAAATGCCGGACAAATCAAAATCGTTCAGGATCTTTTTCAGAGTGTCAATGATATTGCCGTGATGGAATTCATAGGCGGTCTTAACGATTTCTTTTCCCGGATTCATTTCAACAATTGAAATGGATACTGAACCGATATCTATTCCGAGGATGTTTGAGTTGTTTTGAATTGTCATTTTAGACGCCCGCTGACTTTGCCCCTTCTTAAGGAAGGGCCGGCCCTTATTGGGATACTACATCTATTTAATAACACATAATGTCTCAGATGTCTATCGTTAGTTATTTCAAATGGTCCGTGGCCTGGCAGAGACGCCGAGAATCGGCTTGATGCTGAAAGGATAGGGCTGACAAGACTAACGGGCACAAAAAAATAGAGTCATCTTCAGGCCTGCTTCCTTGGACAATTCTGCTGACTGCATGTCCAACATTCTGTCACCACTAATGCAGCGTGACACTTCGCCTTCAGACGGCTCTATATGTATAGTGCGATACCCCCAGGTGATTAGACTCTTGAGCTCTTATTAAATACGGGGTGCTTCGGCAGATGCTTCAGGCGTTTCTACCTTAACGTCGGAGAATCGCTCACCGCATCCAACTCCCGCTCCCTTTCACAATTTGCTTGGTTCTCAGGCTTAATCCACACCAAGGGATCGCAAGCTTATGTCTTAATTTATTATAACTCTTTTTATATGATGATGCCACCTTTCAGAGTCATGCGGACAGTCCGTTTTGACGGGGGAAATATACTCCAGAGTGTTAACCGCGAACGTGCCCATTAATTAAACATATTGTTTGCGCTCTGCCTTATTTCTCCTTGAATTTTGATACTGCTTTGTCGAGTGCGGTTTTCATTTCCTGCCATGCTTTCTCAGTGCCTGACCTGAGTTCCTCCCAAGTCTCCTCACCAGCTTCCTTCAGCTTCTGGACCTTCTTTTTGATATCTTCCCTGCTTGATCGAAGGTCCTCGATCCTTTTATTGTATTCTTCCCTGATCTTTGCCTCTGAACGTTCCGCTTTTGCCTTCAATTTGTCTATCTCATTGGACCATTCCCTGAGTTTTGCCTCCAGTTTTTCTATATATGCCTCTCTAGTTTCTTTGGTCATCATCTCCTCCTCTGTCTAAGTATTTAAAATAATATCCTCCTTAAACCTTTAAGGGGATTCTATCAAAAACTACCGGGAAGTCAATCGTGTGGCAGCTGCGTATAGAAGTTTAAATTGGTTAACGGACAGAACAATTACACGTTGACCCTTGTCACTGTAACAGTCAGCCTCATTATAAATAGTTGCACAGCCAGACATTATGTGATAGGTTTTATTTATAGATAGAACTAGTTACAACGAGGAGGTGAAAGTATGAAACTGGCAACCAAAATAAACATTAAAAGCAAGCTGGCCTTTTTACATGATATTACGCATGAGACAGCTGAATTGATAGCAGCCATGCAGACTGCAATCACTTATAACACATCAAAACCATTGCAGGAGTACAGGACAAAGGCTGAGGCAGTCCAGAAAGAGACCGGTCCACTGTCAGCAATTATCAAGGAAGCGGCTTCCGATGAAGAGGGCATCAGACCATATGTCGTGGTCCCGGAGCACCTTGGGAACATCTGGAAGAACCTGGACAAGCTGTCTGGTCTGATAGATAAAAAGATCAGGGAGAAGGTCCTTTTTTCCGACAAGGCAGTTAATGAATCAATATATCTTCTTCAACGGCTGGTTGAAATACTGAGACCTACAGCTGACATTATCCTTGCGAGGAACACGTTTCTGAGTAAATATGTACTGGAATCCCAGGCAAACATAGAACGCATGGCGGATGAGTATGCCACATTACACGAGAACAGGTTAATAACGGGTGAATGCCTGCCTGTGGCTTCATCTATTTACGTAGGAATGCTTGGAGCTATAAAGAGTATTGCGTGGCATACGAAAGAGATAGCAGTAATCCTTGGCAAATGATAGATGGAAATCCGGAATTCAGGTTTTAGCAGTCGGTTAATGTACTAACTGCTAAAACCTTAACTTCTCGCCGTTAATAATGTCCTTAAGCGCCTTCTTGTTGATCAGCCTGATCCTTCTGCCGCTGACTTCAAGCACTCCCTGTTCACTCAATCTGCGCAGTATCCGGGAAAGAGTTTCCGGTATTGTTCCGAGGAGGCTTGCCAGCTGACCTTTGGAGATGTCCATCTCTACAATATCGCTGCAACCTTTCTGTTCACATAGATATAGGAAATATGCGGCCAGCCTGCCGGGGACTTCCTTGAGCGAAAGGTCTTCAATCATCCTCGTGAAGTGCTGAAGGCGCATCGCAAGGTTGGCCATCATGTTCATTACTACAGAGGGCTCTTTACGCACCAGCGCCAGAAAGTCCTTTTGGAGGAAGAAAAGCGCTTTTGTCTTTTCCATCGCGTCTGCGTGCGCAGGATACGGGCTTCCTGCAAAAGCGGAAACCGCGCCAAGGAGTTCCCTGGGGCCGACTATATGGAGGATCTGCTCCTTTCCCTCCGGCGAAAGTTTGTATACCTTTACCCTGCCTCTCATAATAATATAAAACCCGGTGGACTCACTTCCCTCCGAGAAGATATTTTCCCCTTTTGAAAATTCCTTCTCCATTAATATCCCCTGAAGTATCTTCAGCGACGGCCCTGGCAGATTGTGGAAGAGAGGAATGTTCATCATAGCAGATGACTGATGAGTCTTTTTCATATTCATCTTGAGCAATTTAATACCACTATTCATATGGTTCTGTCAAAAGAGAAAATATTTTGACAAAGAGAAAATATGCTGTATTATTGACATAAGTCAAGGATATCCTGTTCAGCTTCACTTAATATATAAGCAGAGAATGAATCAATTGCGGATATCGTAATCAAACAAAGGAGGTACATTATGTTTTGTAATCAATGTGAACAGGTATCAAAAGGAGGAGGCTGCATCAAGATCGGCACATGCGGGAAAAAGCCGGATGTAGCCGCACTGCAGGACCTTCTGGTGTACGCACTCAAGGGGCTTTCACTATATGCAGTTGAAGGCAGGATGAATGGGGTAATTGACGCGGAGGCTGATGAGTTCGCAGCAGGCGCGCTTTTTTCTACGCTTACTAACGTCAACTTTGATGCTGAAAGATTTGCAACTCTCATTAATAAATGTGTGGAGTTAAGAGAGGGACTTAAGGCAAAGATCAAGACCGCAGGCGGCCGTGTTGATTTTACGGAAGCCACTGCGGCATTCTTCCCTGAAAGCACTGTGGAAGGAATGGTCAAACAGGGAGAGGCGGCTACAATGACTCCTGATGACGTCAATGCAGACATTTTGTCCCTCATGCAGACGACACTGTACGGTCTTAAGGGAATTGCAGCATATGCCTATCACGCGCAGGTCCTCGGTCATAAGGATGATGCGGTTTACGCATATGTGTATGAAGCTCTGAGTTCAATGCTTAACAAGCAACTCACTATGGAAGACTGGGTGGCGCTGGCCCTTAAGTGCGGAGAGGTCAACCTGAAGGCCATGGAATTACTTGATGCTGCCAACACCGGGAAATACGGTCATCCTGTCCCGACAGAGGTCCCGCTGGGTGCAAAGAAAGGGAAGGCGATACTGGTATCCGGTCATGACCTTTATGATCTTGAGGATATATTAAAACAGACTGAGGGCAAGGGAATAAATATTTATACTCACGGCGAAATGCTCCCCACTCACGCGTATCCTGAATTAAAGAAATACCCGCACTTCTACGGCCATTACGGGACAGCCTGGCAAAACCAGCACAAGGAATTCGCGGAGTTCCCTGGAGCCATAGTTATGACGACCAACTGTCTCCAGAAGCCGCATGACTCTTACAAGGCAAATGTCTTTACCTGCGGATTGGTCGACTGGCCGGGTGTCACTCACATTAAAGATCATGATTACACACCTGCCATAGAAAGGGCGCTCCATCTCCCCGGATTCCCGGAGGATGTTGCCGGCAAGAAGGTTATGACCGGCTTTGCAAGGAATGCTGTAATGAGTGTTGCGGACAAGGTGATCGACGGTGTCAAGAGCGGCGCCATAAGACATTTCTTCCTTGTCGGCGGATGTGACGGAGCAAAGGCAGGCAGGAATTACTACACGGAGTTTGTGGAGAAAGTCCCGAAAGACTGTGTGGTGCTTACCCTGGCGTGCGGCAAATTCCGGTTCTTTGATAAGGACCTCGGCAACATCGGCGGCATCCCCCGTCTTCTCGACATAGGACAGTGTAACGATGCCTATTCTGCAATACAGATTGCGGTAGCGCTTTCCAAGGCATTCGGTGTAGGAGTAAATGAACTGCCCCTCTCGATGGTGCTCTCCTGGTATGAGCAGAAGGCGGTCGCAATACTGCTTACACTGCTCTACCTGGGGATAAAGGACATAAGACTGGGCCCGACGCTGCCCTCGTTCCTGACGCCCAACGTGGTGGACTTCCTTGTTAAGAATTACAATATCAAGCCCATCACTACACCTGATCAGGACCTGGCGGCAATTCTCAAAGAAGAGACTGTTGGAGCCTAACAATAATATAAGAAAGGGGGAAGATATCTTCCCCCTTTTCTATCACGCAGGGACCTTTTGGCAAGGTCATCAAATTTCTTTGTTGCCTGCCTGACAAATTGGCCCGAACATCTTCACAACAAACTATTTTCCCTTCACGTTTGTAACTCATGCCGGTTATTGCGTAAAATAACCGCATGATAATGTCCGGTCCAAAATCAAAATCAGCAAAAGAACGGCTGCTGCCGTACATATATTTTTTTATGGTTGTCATCGTGTTCTCCCTGCTGTCGGTTGTAGTGATAATGCTTTTGACCGGCTCGGTACACGTAATCAACGCCCGTTATTTTCATTTTGAGCATATCAATATTGTTACAATAACCATTGCGGCGGCTGTCGTCGCAACCGCAATCCTGTTTTTTCTGAAGAAGTTCAAAAAAATATTCCGGTTTATTGAAGAGCAGGTAACGAACAGAATATGAATACCTTCATTAATTTCTGGCAGCACATTCCCGAACACATAAAACCGTATATTATTCAGATAGGGCAATTCCAGGTCCGGTATTACGGTCTGATGTATATCATTGCCTTTTCAGTTGTGTACTTCCTCTCTTTTCACCGTATGAAGACGGAAGATTATGATTACCAGAAAACCGAGGTTGAAAACTATTTTGTCTGGGCCATACTGGGACTTATGCTCGGGGCCAGGATCGGGTATGTGCTATTTTATAATTTGAATTACTACATATCGTACCCCCTGGAAATATTCCTCCCCTTCAGTTTCAGCGGAGGATTTCACTTTACGGGCCTTGCCGGCATGTCCTATCACGGCGGCCTGATAGGCGTAATAACGTCCACTGTTCTATTCTGCAAAAAATACAAGATAGAGTTCTGGAGATTTGCAGACTTTTTAGTCCCCTCAATCCCGCTGGGATATACCTTTGGCCGTATCGGCAATTTTATAAACGGCGAGCTTTACGGACGAGCGACGGATGCGCCGTTGGGAATGTATTTCCCGCTTGATACGTCCGGGCAGCTCAGGCACCCGTCACAGCTCTATGAGGCATTTTTGGAAGGTATTTTACTTTTCATTATTCTCTGGAGCATCCGCAGGAAAAAGGTCTTTGACGGTTTTTTCTTTTCTCTGTATATCATCGGGTACGGGACAGTCCGATTCTTTATTGAAATGCTGCGTGAGCCTGATCCTCAAATCGGGTACCTTTTCGGTGTCATAACCCTCGGTCAAATACTCTGCCTTTGCATGATATTTACAGGCATCGGTCTTTATTATTTCAGGAAGAACAAATAAATCAAGACAAAATAAATGTATGTTATAATTGTGCAGCATATTTTTTTTAATCCGCAATAATCTGTAAAAGGAGACAGCGCATGCCGGCAAAAAACGGAGACAAAGTGAAAGTCCATTATACGTTAAAAGATGTAAACGGCAATTTAGTTGAATCATCTGTGAATTCCATGCCGATAGAATTTACCATAGGGGAGGGGAAGGTCATAGCGGGCTTTGAGAAGAATGTAATCGGCATGAATCCTGAAGATACCAAAACAGTTACCATCTCTCCTGAAGACGCTTATGGCGTACGCGACGAGAAAAAGGTTTTTGAGTTTGACAAAAAGAACGCGCCGGGTGACTTTGAACCCCAGATCGGACAGTCAATTCAGATGCACAGACCTGACGGTAAATCATTTGTTGTGACTGTCCTGGGCCGGACTGAAAAAGGTTTTAAAATGGATGCGAACCATCCCCTGGCAGGGAAAGAACTAATTTTTGATCTGGAGCTGGTCGAAATATTGAAATAAAATTGCAGAGGCAGAGCTCAATATGCCTTTGGAGGGGAAGTAAAAAATATTGTCTAACTTTACCATTCATGACTTTCTGAAAAAGAAGAAAGACGGCAAAAAAATCGCTATGCTTACAGCATATGATTATCCCTTTGCCCGCATTGTGGATGAGGCGGGGATAGATGCGATACTTGTAGGGGACTCACTGGGCATGGTTGTTCAGGGGCTGGAGAACACATTGCCGGTGACAATGGATGAAATGATCTATCACACAAAGATGGTGAGCAGGGCCGTTAAAAATGCAATGGTTATCGGAGATATGCCGTTTATGTCGTATCAGGCAGGCATTGACGATGCCTTGAAAAACGCCGGAAGGTTTCTCAAAGAGGCCGGCGCTGCCGCAATAAAGATGGAAGGGGGGGCCGAGATTGTTAACCATATCAGGGCAATGACAAAATCAGATATCCCTGTCATGGCGCACATAGGGCTTACCCCTCAGTCGATTCACAGGATGGGCGGCTATAAAGTGCAGGGTAAAACAGAAGAAGCGGCAAATAAATTGATTGAGGAAGCCCATATGGTTGAAGATGCAGGCGCATTTTCTCTTGTACTGGAAGCCATACCTATGGGCCTTGCAGGAAGAATATCGGAAGAGCTTTCAATACCGACAATCGGGATAGGAGCAGGTCCGCATTGCGACGGCCAGGTGCTGGTCCTGCATGACGTAATAGGCCTGTTTGACAGATTTGTCCCTAAATTTGTCAAACGATACGCATATGTAAAGGAAGATGTGCTGAAGGCCATTAAAACATACAGGGACGAGATCGAGCAGGGGGTATTTCCTTCCGAGGAACAGAGTTTTAAATAGGAAGCATAGATCTTTCCTCCCCAGAATCTACCCTTATAAATATCTTCTGAGTCAGTTGTAAAACAATTCAATTTATTTATAGAATATTTCACAAAAGCCCTCATGTAAATATATATATTGGTTAACAGGAATTTGGTAATGGCCAAACCGGAAATTCTCATTGTTGAAGATGAATGGATAATCGCCAGTGACCTGAAGACCAGCTTGACCAATTTAGGATATATCGTCCCGTCAATTGCCGCCACCGGAAGCGAAGCCATCGAATATGTAAGAACAAAAAAAATCGACCTTGTCCTTATGGATATTGTATTGCAGGGTGAAAGGGACGGCATAGAAACCGCCAAAGAGATAATCTCCAGCTTTGATATACCAGTCATATACCTGACCGCATATACTGACGAGGCTATACTTGAGCAGGCAAAAAAATCAGGGGGCTGCGGGTATTTGGTAAAACCCTTTAAAGACAGGGAAATGCAGGCGACAATAGAACTGGCCCTCTACAAGCATGAAATGGAGAATAAGCTCAAAGCAAGCCAATCCCAGCTTTATACAACTCTCATCAGTATAAATGACGCGGTAATCTCCACTGATAATACGGGATTGATAATATTCATGAATCCTCTTGCAGAGTCTTTGACCGGATGGAAACTCGAAAACGCGAGAAAAAAGAATCTTGCGGAAATCTTCAGCATCATGTCGGACGAAAAGGGCAGGGAAGATGATGACCCCTTAAGTAAAATTATCAATGAAGGTTTAACAATTACCCAGACAAGTTACATATTGCATTCTCCACAAAAAATAAATAGGGCCATTGAACTCAGTTCAGCCCCGATTAAAAACGACAAAGGTAATATAAACGGGGTTGTTATTGTATTCCGTGACATAACAAGTCGTATACAGACGGAAAAAGAGCTGGAAGAATACCGCAAGCGACTGGAGCAGATAACAGAGGAACGTACCGCAAAATTGAAGCTGTTTTCCGACATAGTGGAAAAATCCCCGGATGGGGTTCAGATAGTAGACCTTGACGGACACATATTCTATTCTAATAGTGCAGTCGAAAAAATCTGCGGGTTTTCTCATGAAGAATTAGTCGGCGAAAATGTTGCTGTGATGAACGCAGACCCCGAGTTTGCTGAAAGGGAAATATTGCCCGAAATAAAAAAGAACGGAAAATGGGACGGCGAATTAATAATCAAACATAAAAATGGGAAAATGTGTCCGGTATGGTTAGCTGCTTTTATAGTTAATGATTCCGATGGGCAGCCTATATGCATGATCGGCATCATAAGGGACCTGACTGAGCGTATGATGGCAGAGGATGCGCTCAAGAAAAGCGAGACTAAGTTCCGGACACTTTTCAATGAGGCTTCCGACAGTATTTTTCTTTTGTCTTTTACACAGGGCGGGTTAATCATAGAAGATACTAATGATGCTGCGTTAATGATGCACGGATATTCAAGGGAAGAAATGATCGGGCAGCCTATCGCATTTCTCGATGACCCTGACAGCGCTAAACATATAATGGAAAGATCACTTCGCCTGCAGGGCGGCGAAAAGGTGACTTTTGAAGGAAGGCATGTCCGGAAAGACGGATCACGCTTTTCGGTAGATGTATCAGCCCAGCTTGTTCACATAGGTGAAAATCCTTACGTTCTTGCAATTGACCGTGACATCACGGAACGCAAGCGGACAGAGGAAAATATACTCAAACATCATGAACAGCTTGAAGGACTCGTGAGAGAGAGGGCCCGTGAATTATTAGAGGCGAATAAAAATCTTAAAGTTGAGGTCCGCGTCCGTAAGACGGCAGAGAAAAAACTTCTTGATTATCAAAAACAGCTTCAATTGCTTACCTCCCAGCTGTCTTTGATTGAGGAAAATGAAAAAAGACGCATCGCAACGGAACTGCATGACTGCATTGGGCAGACTCTCGCACTTGCTAAAATCAAACTCGGACTTCTAAACAAGTCTGCACCTTCTGAGGAACTCAAAAATAATATCAGGGAGATCCTCCATCTAATTGAACAGACGATTAAAGAAACACGGACATTGACTTTTGAACTTAGTCCGCCTATACTGTACGAATTAGGGCTCAGCCAGGCCATTAAATGGCTCATTGATCAATTTCGTGAAAAACATGGGCTCGATATTGAATTAATAGATGATGGCCAGGACAAGCCATTTAACAACAATACGCGATTTTTCCTTTTTCAGGCAATAAGAGAGCTGCTGGTTAATGTTGTGAAACATGCTCAGGCAACCAAGGCAAACATCATTATGACCCAGGAAGCCAATAACCTGCGCATTGTCCTTGAAGATGACGGGATCGGATTTTTCAAACCCTCTCTCAACTACGACGGTTATGGACTATTTAACATACGTGAAAGAATGAACCATATTAACGGGCAATTTGAAATCAAATCCATCCCTGGCAGGGGTACCAGGGTCACTCTGGTTGCTCCATTAATGTTTGATAATAAAGTATCTATAAGGAGTTAATATGAAGACAAGGATTTTATTGGTAGATGATCACAAAATTCTTCGTGATGGTATTTGCTCCCTTCTAAAGGTGTATGACGATATGGAAGTCGTTGGGGAAGCTGCCGATGGAAGGACGGCCATAAGTTTGGTCAGGGAACTTTCACCTGATGTTGTTATTATGGATATAAGCATGCCCGACTTGAACGGAATCGATGCGACCCGTAAAATTATTGCCGACTATCCTAATGTCAAGATCATCGCCCTGTCAATGCATTATGATAAGCAGTTTGTATCAGAAATATTCAAGGCCGGCGCATCAGGCTATTTGATCAAAGACAGCGCCTTTGATGAACTTGAGCATGCTGTGCGTATTGTTATGGAGGGGAAAACGTATATCAACCCGCAGATAGCCAGCCTTGTTGTGGAAAGTCTTGTAAATCAGACAACCCAGTCAAGCCGCAAGGCGTTTTCTCTGTTGACTGAAAGGGAACGCGAAGTTCTTCAGCTTATATCTGAAGGAAAATCAACAAAGCAGATTGCGACCGATCTGCACGTAAGTGCGAAAACCATAGAATCACATCGCAGGCAGGTCATGGGCAAATTAAATATCCGCAATGTTGCAGAACTGACCAAGTATGCGATTCGCGAAGGGCTGACATCGGTATAACTATGTTGGTAGCTTCTTTATTCCTGGATTGTATATAGCGATCATAGTATGCTCACCACTGGGTAAAAGGTTTATCACTGCAAAAAATCTATGCGTTACGTGTCCCCCGAACCTGGTCAGCGCCCTTTATTTATTTTTCTTTTCTTCGCTCACCAATCAGCTGTAAATCAAACATGAAGATATCACAAACTTGCACAAGTCGAAATTTGAAAAAGAATCTTCCAGAAGTGATTTGCTATGGTTCTTGTGGTATTTCTGGTAGTTAGCTCAGGAAAAAGAGCAGGGGACTGGAAAAATAAACTAGGGGGTTGCCTTAAGGAAAATAAAATGGTAAGATAATTCATAAGAAATAAAACCGATACAAATTTAGTAATAAATTGAAATAGCAATGCAAGGCTAACAGCTTAAAAATACAGGTTTTATTCTCGGAGGAACGGACTTAGCAAAATACTTTGAATAATACATAAATAAGAGCTTGGATGCTGACCTTTGGTATAAGTTTTCCCGCCTAAAACGAGAGCCCACATAAACTTAAACCATGTCCCCTCAATAAAGGTCAGCATCCTCTTAAATAAGAAAATGGGTGCTGATCTTTGGTTATAAGTTTTCCCGCCTAACGAGAGCCCAAACAAACTTAAACCATGTCCCCTCAACTGATCAGCACCTGTTTTTTTTTTGTGTACTATGCCGATTCGCCTTTCTGAATGATTATGAGAAAAATCTTTTGACAACGCAATGAAAGTATAGAGGTTTATTAGCGTTACTGATTATTAGAAATGATAATTGGTCTTTAATGCTATGTTGAAACGACTCTTATTTTTGAAAGAAGCATATTACGCATAATATCAACAGGAGGCTTTATCCCGGTCCAGAGTTCAAATGCAAGGACCCCCTGCCATAACAGCATGCCTGAGCCGTCAATAATCTTCGCCCCCCTTTGTTCAGCCACGTTCAAAAGGCCGGTTTTTTTATAAACCAGGTCGCATACGACCATTTTGGACGTAATTAATTCGGGATTGAAGGGAAGGGGGTCATCTGGTTTAAGTCCGAGAGGGGTTGCATTTATAACAATATCAGGTAGTGGCGTGTCCTCTATATTATTTACTAAACTGACATTGCCGCGTATCAGGTTGAGGTCATTTACAAGTTTCTGTGCCTTGGGTCTGTCTGTATCAAACAGAGACAGTGCCGATGCCTTTTCACTCAGGTAAAAGCTGATGGCCCTCGATGCCCCACCGGCGCCGATTATTAAGATGTTTTTCCCTTCGATGGAAATGCCTTCTTCTGTTAATGAACTCAGAAATCCTCTTCCGTCTGTATTGAAACCGGTCAGAATTCCTTCTTTATTAGTAACAGTATTAACCGCACCTATGAATGATGCTTCTTCATTTACTTTATCAAGCAGAGATATGACCTTCTCTTTATGGGGAACGGTAATGTTGACTCCGAGCATGTTTAAACTGCGAATCGCCTGGACCGCCTGCGGCAAAGCCTCAGGCAATACTTTAAATGCGACATAACATATGTCGAGATTAAGCGCCTTAAAGGCAGCGTTATGCATTAAGGGCGAAAGTGTGTGTTCTATCGGATATCCGAAGATGCCTGTTATTTTAGTCTTACCGCATACATCCATCTGTTATCCCTCTTAAAAGCCCTTCCGGCGTAGGTTCGATTGTCTTAACACGCATTCCAAGGCTCTCCTCCATGTCTTTCAGCGTGACGTTGTCGAGAAACATATCGGAGCCTTCCCTGAGAGTGACATTCGGCACCAGCAGGCAGTCGGCTTTTGTCCTGCCGACAATTGTTTTTAAAATATCTTTTCCTGTGAGAAGCCCGGTCACTGTCACGGAAGGACCAAAGAATCTATTTTCCACTTTAAATACTTCGAGACTGAGTCCCTCGATTGTATTTAACTTTTTGGCAAATTCTTCGAGGTAAGGCATGAACGACGCGCCTGTTATGACAGCTGCCTTTACGGGCTCGATTTTTTTTGGCAGTTTTATTTTTTTTGCAGAATGTAAAAAGACAGGGACCAGGCCCACTCCGTTTTCTATCTGGGGGAGGTCTCCATATTCTTTAACAGGGGGGAAGACAGCTCCTGCTTTAATATAAAATTCATCGGCGAGGTGTACAATCGGGTCGCCGTGGCGTCTGCTGCATCTCTGCCTGAACTTTTTGACCTCTTCGATGACTTTCAAGGCGTCATTTTTTTCAACAGGCCTGAGAATGCTTTTTCTGTGGCGCGTAAGACCTACGGGCACGACTGCTATGGATGCCACATAGGGATAAAATTTCTGCAGGTCTTTAATTGTGCTGGAAAGCTCTTCCCCATCGTTTAATCCGGGGCATAAAACTATCTGAACATGAAGTCTGATTCTGTTTGACGTAAGGTCCTGAATCTCCTTCATAATATCAGGCGCTTTTTGATTGCCGAGCATTTTCCGCCTGATCTCGTTATTGGTCGTATGAACAGAGATGTATAAAGGACTGAGTTTCTGCTCTATAATACGTTTCCTGTCCTCTGATGACAGGTTCGTAAGGGTTATGTAATTACCGAAGAGAAAAGACATTCGATAATCATCGTCTTTCAGATACAGGGTTTTTCTCATGTTTTTGGGGAGCTGGTTGACGAAACAGAACATGCATTTATTTCTGCAGGCTTTTGTTCTGAAAGATTTTAATTCAATACCCAGAGGAACACCCTCAATTTTCTTTGTTTTGAAAGTATTGGTTTTTTTGCCGCGCTGGACTTTTATTTCAAGGACATCGTCTTTGGAGTGGAACATGTAATCTATGACGTCCCTTACCGGGTGGCCATTAAGAGTCAGAAGCATGTCTCCCTTTTCAAGGCCTATTTCATCTGCAATGGAATTTTCCGTAATGTTATTTATTATTGCATGCATTATTTAATAATTCTTAAAAGGCGCCTATGAATTTTCGCTGTTTGCTATTTTAAGGCCCTTAAAAACGTATTGGAGACCCGCCAATGCGGTGACCACTGCAACTATAGAAAATACCGGCAAGGGAAAAGTCTCTGCCTCACCCAGATTACTGTATAAAAGAATTAGTCCCACCAGAGAGAACTGACTGGCGCTTGCCGCTTTCCCTAAAATACTGGGCTCAATATTCAATTTATGCGTTACAAAATAAAGTATAACAGACCCGGTGACTACTATAAGATCCTTACTGATGACTATAATAGACAGCCACTTGGGAATCAATCCTATATTGCTCATTAGTATAAATGAAGTCACTAAAAAAAATTTGTCGGCAACAGGGTCCAGTATTTTTCCGAAATCCGTTATCTGATTTGTTATCCTCGCAATAAACCCGTCAAGGATGTCTGTAACTGATGCTGCTATAAAGATGATCAGGGCATATCGATATTGGTTGTATATCAGCGTTACAACGAAAAAAGGTAAAAGTAATATCCTCGCAAGTGTCAATAAATTGGGGAGATTCCTGACCATAAAGAAAATAGCTCCGTGTTAGCGTATATAAGGAGAATTCATTTATATTACAGCGTTAAAGATCTGTTGCCGACTGAGTCAAAAATAAAATTAACAGCCCCTGTCAGTGTCTGAACAGGGGCTGTAAGAGAAATCGATCTTAGAACAATCCGCTTACCTTTCCGGTATTCACGTCCACGTCAATCCTTCTGAAGGCAGGGTTTGAGCTTGTTCCGGGCATGAGGCTGATCGTGCCTGCGCACGGACAAAGGAATTTAGCGCCGGAGTAAATCAGGACGTCCCTGATCGGCAGGGTCCAGCCTTTCGGGACGCCTTTGACCGCTGGATCGTGAGAAAGGCTCAGATGCGTCTTGACCATCATAGTCGCATAGTCTGCGTACTTGGGGTCGCTTTCGAGCATCTTGGCCTTTGCTTCCGCTTCGGGCAGCCAGGAGACTCCGTCGGCTCCGTAAACTTCCTTTGCGATCAAGGCAACGCGGTCGCGCAGCTTCATCTCGATCGGGTAGAGGAACTTGAAGTCGTTTTTGTCGTTGCATGCGTCGATGACGGCATCGGCAAGCTCGAGCGCTCCATCGCCGCCCTTGAGCCAGTGCTGGGATTCGGCGCAGCGGGCGCCCGCGGCCTCTGCAGCCTTTTTGACGACCGCCACTTCAGCGTCCGTATCGGTATAAAAACGGTTGACGCAGACAACCGGGTTTATGCCGGACTTCCTGATGACGTTTATCATATGGACCATGTTTACGCAGCCCTTTTCGACAAGCCCGAGATTTTCCTTTGTGTACTCTTCAGGCAATGCCTTGCCTGCCACGACTTTCGGCCCTCCGCCGTGCATCTTCAGGGCGCGGACAGTGGTTGTGAGCACTGATACATGGGGCTTCAGACCGCTGAAGCGGCTCTTGACGTTCCAGAATTTTTCAAAACCGATGTCGGCTGCAAACCCGGACTCAGTGACATGGTAATCGAATAATTTCAGGCCGACGCGGTCTGCGATAATGGAGGACTGACCCACTGCGATGTTGGCGAATGGTCCTGCATGGACAAAGCAGGGGTTGTATTCGGCAGTGCACATAAGCGTTGGGTTAATGGTATTGCGCATAAAGGCGGCCATTGCGTTTCCGACTTCGAGATCTCCTGTCGTGACCGGCTTGCCGCTTTTGTCAAAGGCAACGGTGATGTTGTTCAGGCGTTGTTTCAGATCAGCGAGGTCATTGGCAACGGAAAGGATCGCCATGCACTCGGAACCAACTGCGATTCCGAACTTCGACTGCATCATGAAGCCGTCTGTCCTGCCGCCGATTCCGATGATGATATTGCGGAGGCTCTGTGCGCAAAAGTCCATGATCCAGCCCATCTCGACACGGGTAGGGTCGATATCAAGCCGCCTCATTTTTGTGAGCCTTTCCAGCTGCTCGTCGGTGTAGTTACGCTCATGCTGCATCCTCGATGTCAGTGCGACCATCGCAAGGTTATGGGCGTTCATGATGTCGTTAATGTCGCCGGTAAGCCCCAGAGAGAATTCGGTCATAGGGATAAGAAGGGAGTTCCCGCCTCCGGCAGCGGTCCCTTTTACGTTCATAGTCGGTCCGCCGGAAGGCTGCCTCAGAGCGCCGCCTACGTTGACGCCCCTTTTGCCGAGGCCCTCCATCAGGCCGCATGACGTGGTGCTCTTACCTTCGCCGAGGGGGGTAGGGGTAATGGCAGTCACTTCTATGTATTTGCCGTCAGGCCTGTCCTTTAGACGATTGATGACCTTCAGGAAATCTATCTTGGCGAGGCGGCCCATCGGTAGCATCTCGTCCTTCTGAAGGCCGAGCTTCTCCCGCCACTCTTCGGCGGTAGGCATATTCTTTTCAGCTTCTTCGGATATCTGCCAGTCGGCTAATTTCGTTGCATCATACGGCATTTTTACATCCTCCTTTTTAGATATTGTCTACCCCGTAATTTGGGGGATAAACCTCTTGATTTATCAATTTGAAGATCAGTGAATATGGCTCTTCCTGAATAATCTACCCTGTAAAGATTACCTATATGCGTTTTGAGGTTTTAAAACTGCATATAACAGTGGAAGTTTAACAATTTAGCATAGTGCTTACCATACTGTCAAACAAAATATTGCTCCAATATAAAACTATTTGGAATTGTAATAAAACTGAATCGGGACCGGAAGGCTTGACATATTACTGTATATTAGCTATAACATAGACTAGTAAAGGGGAGTAGCTAAGTCAGCGGCTATCGTCAACACGGCTTAATAAGCCCGGTACCGCTGGTTAGATAAAAACTAACAAGCAAGACCTTTACCGTGACAATTGTTCTTGTCACGGTAAAGGTCTTTTAAGTTAAAAGTAAAACAGGAGGTATTAAAATGAACGGACTTAAAACAATGGCCCTGATGGTCACTTTAACACTTATGCTGGTGTTCATAGGAGGACTTCTCGGCGGTAAATCGGGGATGACGTTTGCCCTGATCATGGCCTTCGGCATAAACTTTATCACTTACTGGTTCAGTGACAAGATTGTTCTGAAGATGTATAAAGCGAAACCGGTAAACGAGTCTGAAGCGCCTGAACTTTACAATATGGTCAGAAGGCTTTCTCAGAGGGCACAGCTTCCGATGCCGAAAGTTTACATCATGGAACAGGACCAGCCCAATGCCTTTGCAACAGGGAGAAACCCGGAGCATGGCGTTGTTGCCGTTACCACCGGCATTATGAAGATACTTACAAGGGAAGAGCTTGAAGGTGTTCTCGCGCATGAACTGGCGCATATTAAACATAGGGACATTCTTGTGAGCACTGTTGCCGCCGCCATCGCGGGCGCTATAAGTTATCTTGCTCAAATGGCGCAGTGGGCCATGATATTCGGAGGCGGAAGAAGTGATGATGACGAAGGCGGCAGTCCAATAGCTTCGCTGGTTATGATGATCGTAGGGCCTATTGCGGCCATGCTCGTACAGATGGCGATCTCCCGTTCAAGGGAATACGGCGCGGACGCGGGTGGGGCCAGGATAGCCGGCAATCCGTTGCATCTTTCCAGCGCCCTGAAGAAACTCCACATGGCTTCTAAACAGATACCGATGAACGCAAATCCTGCAACGTCGCACATGTTTATTGTTAATCCACTCACGGGCGGAGGGATAATAAAGCTCTTCAGCACGCATCCGCCGATGGAGGAGAGGATCGCGAGACTGGAGTCGATGAGGTCAGGGTCATAGCTCACGGAAAATAGAAATGGAAGATACCTGCAGTATTGATTTGTGAAAGCGTTTATAGCATCTCTCATATTTGTCGTCCTGGCTGAAATGGGTGATAAGACCCAGCTTCTTGCTATGGCTTTTGCCGCCAAGTATCGCTGGCAGACCGTGATGTGGGCGGTTTTTGCAGCAACCGCGGTAAACCATCTGATGGCTGCGACCGCAGGGAGATACCTTGCGACTATTGTTCCGATGGAATACATAACGATAGCTGCAGCAGTATCTTTTATCATTTTCGGACTCTGGACGATACGGGGTGATACGTTAGAAGGGGAGGACAAGCGTTTCAATTTCAGCCCTTTCTGGACAGTTGCTATCGCCTTCTTTATAGCGGAAATGGGCGACAAGACGCAGCTTGCAACAGTAGCGCTTGCTGTCAAGTTTAATACGGTAGTTAATGTGTGGTTAGGGACAACAGCAGGAATGCTTATTGCGGATGCCATCGGAATAGTCATTGGCATGGTTATGGGCAAGCACATCCCTGAGAGGGCCATCAAATGGTTTGCTGCGCTTGTCTTTATCGCCTTTGGGGTCTATGGTCTGTACGAAAACATGCCGAAGGATATCTGGAGCCCTGCTGTCATTACAGCAGTATCCGCATTTATGTTAATGTCAATTTATTTTATGTCCCGCATGAGTGCAAAAAAGACCTGAAACGCATATAGTTGAATTTGATATACTTTTCAGGGGACTAGATAACGTATAAAATTTATTAGAACAAAGGAGGCATCAGATGTTAAAGAACGTACTATTAGTTCTCATGTTTATATGCATGTGTTTTTCGCCTATCAGTGCAGGAGCGGAGACATCCATCAAAGGGAATTATCAGCAGTTACAGGGGCATCAATTTAAATATGACGGTAAGACCGTTGAGATAATTGAATTTCTCAGCTTCTATTGTGACGGTTGTTATGCCTTTGAAAAATCAGTGCCTGTTATCAAGGGCAACTTTCCCAAAAAGATAAAATGGAAGATATTCCCTCTTTACTGGGGCGAGGGTTCTCCAAAACCAGGAGAGGCATATTATCTTGCAGAAGAAGCCGGCAAAGGGGAACAGATGAAGGCCGCGTTATTCAATGCGCACTTTGTCGAGAAAAAAGACATCGGGAATATGGATGTTCTTGAAGGCATCGGCAGCAAATTAGGGCTCGGCTTTGATTTCAGCAGGAAACTGAGGGCAGGGGAAAAGTCAAAACATGTCCAGTTGGCTCTGGCAATGGCAGAGATGTATAAGGTTGATGAAACCCCTACCCTGATCATTGCCGGAAATATTATGACGAATCTTCATCCGTTTCAACATAACACAGATGCATTGAGGGAGAATGTTATTACAATTCTCAAAAGCATAATAAAGTAAAAGGAGGCATTAACAATGAGACCGAGTGAAAGAGAAGCAGAGTACGTTGCAAGAATGGAATTTGAAAGACTTAAAAAACTTGAGATGGAGAAGCATAAAATGCTTGCCACCGCAGAGAAGAAGAGGCTTAAGGATCTGCACAATATGAGATGCCCCAAGTGCGGAATGGACCTAATAGAGATCGATTATCAACAAATAAAGATCGACAAATGCTCCGAGTGCGACGGCATCTGGCTTGACGCCGGAGAGCTTGAAACAGTGTCAGGGCTTGAAAAGACGGGGCTTGATAAACTGTTCAGCGTATTCAGGAAATAAAACAGGAGAAACATATAACCTATGCACTGGCATCAGAAGAGTTCAGACAGCATCATTGAAGAGCTTAAGTCATCAGCACGGGGTCTCTCTTCCGAAGAGGCTGCAACGCGTCTCGGAGAATACGGCCCTAATGAATTGAAAGAGAAGGCGAAGAAGACCGTTTTAATGATGTTCCTTGACCAGTTCAAGGACTTCATGATCCTTGTCCTCATTGCTGCTGCTGTTATTTCAGGGTCCATCGGCGAGTTGTCTGATACCATAGCAATAATTGTCATTATCGTTCTGAACGCGGTCATCGGCTTCGTACAGGAATACAGGGCTGAAAAGGCGATGGCAGCGCTTAAGAAGATGGCAGCTCATTCTGCAACTGCAATAAGGAACGGGGCGCCTGAAACCGTATCAGCCTCACAGCTTGTTCCTGGAGATATCATCGTACTTGAGGCCGGGAAGATCGTTCCTGCTGATATGAGGGTAACTGAGTCTGCCCAATTGAAGGTAGAAGAGGCGGCCCTCACTGGTGAATCTGAGGCTGTTGAAAAGCATACCAATGCCCTGCATGATGAGCATTTGCCGATAGGGGACAGGAAGAACATAGTTTATAAAGGCACGTTCGTCACCTATGGACGCGGGTCCGGTGTTGTTGTTGCAACTGGTATGGGAACAGAGCTTGGAAAGATCGCAACAATGCTGCAGGAAGAGGAAGAGGTAAAGACGCCGCTCCAGAAAAGACTTGCAAGCTTCGGGCAGAAGCTTGCCATTGCCGTCCTGGTCATATGTGCCATAGTCTTCGGCGTCGGCCTGATGAGAGGGGAGCCTGCCTTGTTGATGCTCCTTACCGCTATTTCACTTGCGGTTGCAGCGATCCCTGAAGCCCTGCCTGCGGTAATAACGATATCGCTTGCCCTCGGTGCCAAGAAGCTTGTAAGACAAAATGCGCTCATAAGAAAACTCCCTGCAGTGGAAACACTCGGCTCAGTTACATACATCTGCTCAGATAAAACGGGAACGCTCACGCTTAATAAAATGACGGTTGAGGAGATATATGCGGACGGGGAAATACTAGCGGTCAGCGGTCAACGGTCAGCGGTCATTAAAGAAGACCAATCCCCGACCAGCCCCCAATCACTGCTTTTCACTGCTCTCGCCCTAAGCAATGATTCTGTTTTGGATAAAGAAGGCAAGCTGATGGGCGACCCCACGGAGACTGCGCTTTTTGATATCGCAGACAGAAACGGATTCAATAAACAGGAACTTGAAAAAGTATTTCCCAGAGAAGCTGAAATTCCGTTTGACTCGGACAGAAAGTGCATGACGACATTCCACAAGCAGTCATCAGAAAAGACAGAATATATCTCCTTCACCAAAGGCGCGATAGAGGTCCTGATTGATAAATCAGAAAATATCCTGACATCAGAGGGCTTAAAAGAAATAGACAGAACAAAAATCCTGAGAGTCAGCGACAGGATGGCTGCCGACGGGTTGAGGGTGCTTTGTATCGCCATGAGGAATTGGGACCGCCTGCCTGATGATATGAATCCCGGGACAGTAGAGACCGGACTTACCATTCTAGGTCTTACCGGTATGATGGACCCTCCGAGGGAAGAGGCAAAAGAAGCTGTCGGCATTTGTAAGACCGCCGGAATAAAGCCCGTAATGATAACCGGCGACCATCCGATTACGGCAAGGACTATTGCCAAGAGGCTGGGCATTCTGGAAGATGATTCAAAGGCAATAATTACCGGCAGGGAGCTTGAGAAACTATCATTGGAGGAGTTTGAAGAAAAGGTTGAACACATACGTGTATATGCGCGGGTCGCGCCTGAACAGAAGATAAAGATAGTTAAGGCGCTTCAGGACAAGGGCGAATTTGTGGCAATGACCGGTGACGGCGTGAATGATGCTCCGGCATTAAAGAGGGCCGACATAGGCGTAGCTATGGGGATTACAGGCACTGATGTCTCAAAAGAAGCGTCCCATATGATTCTCCTTGATGATAATTTTGCAACTATTGTAAAGGCGGTAAAGGAGGGCAGGCGTATATTCGACAACATCCGCAAGTTCATCAAATATACCATGACAAGCAATTCCGGCGAGATATGGACCATATTCCTTGCGCCTTTTTTGGGGCTTCCGATTCCCCTTTTACCTATACACATCCTTTGGATCAATCTGGTTACGGACGGGCTTCCGGGGCTTGCGCTTGCTGCTGAGCCCGCTGAAAAAGGCGTTATGCAGAGACCGCCGAGACATCCGAAGGAGAGCATTTTCGCCCACGGACTCGGTATTCATATTGTATGGGTGGGTCTCCTGATGGGAGCAGCCTCCCTTTTTACACAGGCATGGTCTATCAGGACAGGTCATGCTCATTGGCAGACTATGGTGTTTACGGTATTATGTCTGAGTCAGATGGGGCATGTTCTCGCCATAAGATCAGAGAAGGAGTCTTTGTTTAAACAGGGGTTATTTTCAAATAAACCTCTTCTGTGGGCCTTTGCCCTGACCCTCGGTCTCCAGATGGCAACCATATATGTCCCTGCATTGAATCCTGTATTTAAAACAGAGCCCCTGACGATGAATGAGCTGGCTTTAACGCTCGCGCTGTCATCCGTGGTATTCATTGCGGTGGAGATAGAGAAGATGTGGAAGAGGAGACAAGACAGCCGGTAATTTGAAAATAGTTTACCTGAGCAGACGTTCAAGTTCTTCAAGGTTAAATGAGCTCTCATGCGTTTTGCCTTTTATAATTTGCTTTTATAATCTTGTCATCCTGCTTAACCATCGTTTAATTATAAATTGATTCAGAGAAATAAAGCTCCGGTACCCGCTATGTCGCGTAAATTCGACAGGGATATTTAATAAAATGCGTCATGACCTTTATGTTATAATGAAGCACGTATGAGTCCTGTATTTAAAGCTGTTATGTTACTCGTTTGCAGCAATGTCTTTATGACTTTTGCATGGTACGCGCATTTAAAGGAACTAAACGGAAAGCCCTGGCTGGTCGCTGCAATGGTCAGCTGGGGCATAGCGCTTTTTGAGTATCTGCTTCAGGTCCCTGCCAACAGGATAGGGTACCAGGTACTCAATATAGGACAGCTGAAGATATTGCAGGAGGTCATCACCTTAAGTGTCTTTGTCCCATTCTCCGTCTTCTACATGAAAGAACCCCTGAAGTTAGATTACCTGTGGGCCACGCTTTGTATTTTAGGCGCTGTTTTTTTCATATTCCGAAGCAAATTAGTCGGCACATAATAATGCGGGCCGATATCCTTTTCCCCATAAACGCTGAGGCGTTTACATATTTAATTCCCGAAGATCTTGAATCAAAGATAAAAGCAGGTTCACGAGTGCTTGCGCCTTTCAGGAGAGGGAAGAAGGTCGGGATCGTTCAGAGCACACAACACAGAATTCAGAATTCAGACCTGAAAAAAATAAAACTGAAATCAATCGACTCTGTCCTGGATGATGAACCTCTTGTCCCGGAAAAATTATTAAAACTGATTCAGTGGGTCGGTCAATACTATATGTCTGCATCAGGCCTGGCCCTGAAAAATGCTGTCCCATCAGCTTTCTTTACCGGGAAGAAAGCCGGCAAGTCCAGGATTGTCTATGATGAAGAGATAAAAGAGGCGAAGGCCCTCGATTTAACTGCTGAACAAATCAATGCACTCTCCGAAATAAACAGCACCGATAAAGGCGTTTTCCTGCTTCACGGAGTAACGGGCAGCGGCAAGACCGAAATATATATCAGGGCGATTAAAGCGCTTCCGCCTGACAGAGAGGCGATTGTCCTTGTCCCGGAGATCGCCATAACCGCCCAGATGATCGACAGGTTCCGCGTTAATTTTGGAGACAGTGTAGTCTTCTATCACAGCGGACTGTCCATCGGGGAGAGGATTACCCAGTGGCGCAAGATGAGAGACGGGGAGGTCAAGGTAGTTATCGGGGTCAGAAGCGCTGTATTCGCGCCGTTTAATAACCTGGGTCTCATTGTCATTGATGAAGAGCAGGAGGCGTCATATAAACAATTTGAAGGTCTGAGATACAATGCCAGGGACACGGCCCTTGCAAGGGCCCAGCTTGAAGGCATTAAAATTATCCTCGGCTCCGCGACCCCCTCCATGGAAGCGTATTACAACGCAAAAAACGGAAAGATCAGATACCTTGAGTTGACGAAGCGAATAGAGCAGAGGCCCTTGCCCGGCGTAGACATTATAGACATGACGAAAGAAGAGAAACAGACATTTTCTCTTTCAAATAAACTTCTCAATGCATTAAAAGAAAACCTGGGCAATAACTATCAGTCGCTCATAATGCTCAACAGAAGGGGATACTCGCCTTTTTTTATGTGTACCGACTGCGGCCATACCTACAAATGCCCGGCCTGCAGCATAACTCTTATTTATCATAAGGACACAAATACGCTGAACTGTCATTATTGCGGTTCATATCTCAACCCTCAGGAAATGTGCCCGACCTGTAAAGGGACGAGGATAAAATACCTTGGCACAGGCACTCAGAGGACAGAGGAAGAGATCTGTTCGTTAATGCCCGGTCTGGCCTTTAAGAGAATGGACAAAGACACCACGCAGAAAAAGCTCTCGCATTACAGGATCATTAAACAGATGGAAGAGAAGAAGATCGATGTGCTGCTGGGAACGCAGATGGTGGCCAAAGGTCATGACTTCCCGAATGTGACTTTGTCGGCGGTCATATCGGCGGACATCGCGCTCAACATGCCGGACTTCAGGTCTGCCGAGCGGGCGTTACAACTTTTCACCCAGCTTGCGGGAAGGGCAGGGCGCGGTGAAGTGCCGGGCAGGGCATATATTCAGACGTATGAGCCGGAGCATTATGTCTTTGACTATGTACGTGGCCATGATTACAAAGGGTTTTATGAAAAAGAGATAGAATTGAGAAAGGAACTTTCTTATCCTCCGTTTAGCAGGCTGCTGAGAATTATTTTCAGTTTTAAAACCAGGGACAGTGCAGACAAAACAGTCAAAGTCATTTCAAACAGAATAAGAAAAATGAATCCGCCTTCGTCCCACATCAGTAAAGGAGGCATCGAAATCCTCGGTCCCTCTCCCGCCCCCATTGAAAAAATCAGGAACCTCTGGCGCTGGCATATTATTCTGAAAGGCAAAAACGCGAAAGCGCTCCGTCAGGCAGCTGCAGTCATCCTGGACAAAATAAAAGACGTTAAAGAAATGAAAATCGATATCGATGTGGACCCGATAAATATGCTGTAAGTGTTTAGCGTTTCTGATCCACGTTATGTCCCAAAGCTGATGCATGACTTTGAAAACGGAGCGTTGAAAAAATATACCCCTTGTCTCTTTGAAAGCGACGATGAAATTGTTACCGCGCTCGCAGTAGTCCATACCGAACTAATGCTGGTTCATCCCTTCCGTGAAGGAAATGGACGGGCAGGGAGACTGCTCGCAGTTTTAATGGCATTACAGGCAGGGCTGCGGGGTCTTGATTTTACTGACATACAAGGTAAAAAGCGAAAAGAATATTTTGCTGCTGTGCAGGCAGGCATGGGGCAAGATTATGAAGCGATGAAAAAGGTTTTCAGGTCCGTGGTTTCCCGGACGAGACAGGAGCATGTGTATCGCTGAAGACGGTTTTGGCCTTGGCAACATTTTTAATGGCTTTTCTGGCAGGCGCATGGACCCCCTCGATAGCCGAGGAAGAAAGGGTAACAGTTTCGATGATCTGCCTGCGTATCTCAGGGTCTTTAAGGAACGGGTTGGTTTCAAGTAATGACTTCTTTGACATGCTATATAATACCATTTGATAACAAGATATCGAAAGGCATAATACAATGACTAAAGGTTTAGCTACAATCGTACAAAAACTCTGGAACTACTGCAACGTCCTCCGGGATGACGAGAGATAGTCACAGACTTGCAAGACACGTTGGTACAATTTCAGTTGATTGCGGAAGATTTAGGCGAAGAATGAGTCATACGGAAACCCCTGCGGCAAGACATGTCTCACTGCCGCAGGAGTCATCCGATTAAAGTTCGCAGCATAAACGTTTCATGCTTTTTTTCCCTGATGCGGAGACAGACATTACAACGTCGATTTTGTTTCCGCAGTTGCTGCAGAGCTTTACTGCAGTCTTGGCCCCTGACCTGGCAGCCACGTCGGTTTTTGATTTTCCAGCCATAATAGTTACCTCCTTTCCGTTTTATTAATTCATATGTAAGGTCACGCAGTTTACCTGCGTACATTTGCCATGCACAAAACTTCCTCCTGTGTTTCCTCTTACCGGATTTGGTTAAGGCGAGGACAGCGATGCGGCGAAATCGCAAACTTTTTTATGATACTTATTAAGAACAAATATTGTCAATGCGCGCTTTGAAAAAAGCTGACCGAAGATTCCGGCAGGAAGAGCCGGCAAATGAAATACCAGGGGAGGTAATGCTCCATCAATTACTGCTTTGTTATTTCAGCTTTCCACATTTTGAATGGATACCCCAGGCCTTTATATTATATTGGGCCTGTATTTTTGTATAATCTTTCAAGGTAAGTTTAGATGGACACAATCGAAAAACTCAAGGTGCTTTCCGAAGATTCTCAGTACGATCTGGCCTGCGCATGCGGTACGCGCGATGATGACCGGCGCAAGAGGGGCGGAGAGGGTAAATGGCTTTATCCGGTCACATTGCCCCAGGGCGGGCATTCCGTGCTTCTTAAGACCCTTCTCTCCAACGTTTGCGCAAATGACTGCGGGTACTGTCCGCTTCGATCTGAATCCAATGTACACCGCTGCACGCTCCAGCCGGAAGAAGTCGCCCGGGTATTTATGGAATATCAGAAGAGAAAGAATGTGTTCGGCCTGTTTCTGAGCTCCGGCGTTATTAACAACGCAGACCATACCATGGACAGGATCAACGCGGTTGCGCGACTGCTCAGATATAAATATCAGTTCATGGGTTATATACACCTGAAGATCATCCCCGGGGCTTCAAACAGCGCGATCGAGGATGCGATTTCCCTTGCAAGCGCCGTGTCTCTGAATATCGAGACGCCTGGGAAGAAGCACTTTGAGGTCCTTTCGGCCAAAAAAGACTACGATAAGGACATTGTACGTCCGTTAAAGCTTATGAGCAGGCTCACTGACAGGGGCATGAGGTTTTCGAGGGTCAAATGCACCACGCAGTTTATTGTCGGTGCGTCTGATGAAAAAGACTCTGAAATCATAAATTACATGGGCGGAATATATGACCGTCTAAAATTCAGCCGTGTATATTTTTCCGCATATCAGAAAGGCCTTGGGAAACCGGATATTCCGGGGGAAAGAAATTTCCTCACTGTTCCGGAAGACCACTTTATGAGGGAGCACCGTTTATATCAGACGGATTTTTTAATGCGCAGGTACGGCTTTAGTAATAATGAGATCCCTCTGGATAAAAGCGGGAATCTGAGACTGGACAGGGACCCCAAGCAGGTCTGGGCTGACACGCATCCTGAATTCTATCCTGTCAGGATAAATAAGGCTGACAAAGAGCAATTGCTGCGGGTTCCGGGCCTCGGCCCTGATACAGTCAGCAGGATTCTTAATGTGCGGCATCAACACAGTATAAGCTGCCCCGGCGACCTGGGCATAAAGGGCAAACGGCTTGAAAAGGTGAAAGGGTATGTTGTTTTTGAGTGATAGGTATAAATGAAAATCCTTCTTGTTCAGCCGCCTGTCAGGGACTTCTATGACACCGACATCCGGCTGCAGCCCATAGGGTTGTGCTACATCAAAAGCGCCCTTAATAAATATCTGCCTGAAGCAGATGTGCTTATCAGAGATTATCACGCCGGTCATGGCCGCAAGACTGTTCCTATTCCCGAGGAGCTGAAATATCTGAAGGAATACTATCCGGCAGCGGACAAATCCCCGTTTTCGACGTTTCATCAGTATTACCACTTAGGCCGGTCTTTTGATGAAATCGAGACAGAGATCGATGATATTGCCCCTGATCTTGTAGGGATATCATCCCTCTTCACACCATACTACCGTGAAGCCCTTGAAATTGCTGAACGAGTCAAGAAGCGGCTCAACGTGCCGGTCATTATGGGCGGCCCTCATGTTTCGGAAGTGCCGCACGAGGTCCTTGCCCTGCCATATGTCGATTATGTCATCTTCGGAGAAGGAGAGCGACCGATGGTAGAGTTTGTGCACTTTCTTCTGGGCCATGTGAACATTGAAGAAGTCCCTAATCTCGGATACAAGAAAGACGGCACCCTCTGTTTTAATCCCGCCATGGAAAACTATCCGATAGATGAACTGCCTATTCCGGACTTGAGCAGTCTCCCTGATGAACGTTATCAGCTTGCAGGGATTCCCCTGGCGTTCATGATCACTTCCCGCGGATGTCCGCACAGGTGCTCATTCTGTTCAGTGCATACTACGTTTGGGAATAACTACCGGCGGCGTCCGGTTGAAAGCGTAATTGAAGAGATCAGGCAGCGCCATAGGGAGGGAAGACGTGTCATAGATTTTGAGGACGACAACCTCACATTTCATAAAGATGAGTTTAAAGAGCTGTGCAGACGGCTTATTGACTTGTTCCCTGATAAAGAAATGGAGTTTGTCGCCATGAACGGCATCAGTTATATCAGCCTCGATGATGAGATGCTTGAGCTGATGTCACAGGCCGGATTTACTCATTTAAATCTGGCGCTCGTAAGTTCTGACAAGAGCGTACATGCGACCTCGAAACGGCCGTATTCTCCTGAAGCATACACTAATGTTGTCAGCAAGGCATTTCAACTTGGGCTCAAAATAGTTTCATATCAGATCCTCGGGCTTCCGTATGAAAGCCTGCCGGCCATGATTCAGACACTCGTGTTAAATTCCAGACTGCCGGTACTCCTGGGGGCATCTCCATTTTATCTTACGCCCAAGTCACCGATTGCAATGGGCATGAATCTGACAGGGGCAGATTATGTGAAGTCAAGGCTGACGGCAATGGGTATGGATTCTGACCTGTCCACCCGCGATGATATTTATTCTTTATTTATTGCAATGAGAATAATTAATTTCCTGAAAGGTCTTGATATCACTGATGATGCGGATATGAATGAGCTGTTGAATCGGTCCTGGCCGGACAAGCGGGTAAGTATAGGTATAGAATTACTCAAGGACCTCAGAGAGGAAGGAGCCTTGTTCTTCCATACTTCAAAAGGCAAGATCCAAAACAAAAAATTTAAAACAGAACTCTTCCGGCATGTGATCAGGGAGGCCGGGTATATTACCTGCCAAAATGGAAGGCGTATTGATGTGGAAAACTTATTCATCGCCTGATTTGATGCGCTGCGTTTGATCTCGTTATATAATTTATGTAGTATATATCCCTTTATCCTAAAGAAGGAGAAACCTGAATAATAATATTATGAGAAACAGCAGAACTGAAAACATGGAAGCCGGGACATATTTATATTGGCGTAAGCTTGTGCAGACGGTGGTTTTGATTTCGATAATTTTATCAATGCCGTCCGCGTCATCCGCTTTGATCGGTCTTAAGGAAGGTGAGGCGCCAAATAAATTTACGCTTCATGACCTGAACGGAGCGCCGGTCGATGTGGGAGGGTTTTTTGGCAGAAAACCGGTCATCATTGTATTCTGGGGGTTGCCGATCAGCAAATCTTTTCTCGATTATTCGATGGATGAGCTCAGGTTTTTAAATGACCAGTATGAACTGCACCATGACGCAACGGGTCTTGAGATATTCGGAATTTATACTCCTGAAAACGATGGAGAAGTTCCAGTTGGCGAAATTGATCGGGTGAAAAACCTCGTGAAGGTCAACAGGCTGAAATTCCCGGTCCTGATTGACAGCGGCTTCATGATATTCCGCGAGTACGGTGTCATTGCATTGCCGTCAACGGTCATGATCGATAAGGGGGGGAAAATAAAATACATCTATCCGAGCTTTCCATTGGCTGCCCAGCCTCTTTTTACAGAGGAGATAAAAGGATTAATCGGACTTGCACAGGCATCTGCTGAAAAAGAAACGGAAAAGAAAAAGGGGCCGGATTCGCATTCTGTCAGACTATATAACTATGCCCTCCAGATGTATAAAAAGGGACTGCCGGAACAGGCCTTGTCACCTCTTAAGAAATCTATTGAACTGGATGCTGAGTTTCCCCCATCACATAATCTCATGGGGATAATATTATGGAAGCAGAGTAATTTTGAGGGCGCAATAGGGGAATTCAACAAGGCTGTCACTCTCGATAAGACCTATGTTCTCGCTCATTTCAATTATGGCGTACTGCAGTTTGAAGGTGAGAAATATCCTGATGCAGAAAGGCATCTTAAAGAGGCGCTTTCCCTGGACAGCGGTATGGCAGAAGCCCATTACGTCCTGGGGCTCCTCTATAAAAAAATGAGCAGGGAAGAGGAAGCGGTGAGGGAGCTTGGGGCTGCGCTCGCCATATTTGAAAAAAGAAAGACTGCTTCCGCTTATGAAATATATGCGCCATATGCCTTCCACAGGATATCGACCCTGTATGCATTGTCCGAGTTGTACAGAAAAAAGGGGGAGACCGGAAAGGCATTGGATGTACTTCAGCAGGCAGCGCAATTGGCCCTTGGACTTGAAATAAAGACTGAAAAAGGAAACCTGCACAGGAGCAGGGACCTGATGCTTTATGAGTAGGATGTTTATATCAGAGACAGTCCGCTCCGTAGTTTTATCAGTCGGCATAATTGTATACTGCTGCGGAAGCGCAATTGCTGCAGGCATGGATAATAAGGGCTTTACGTCTGAGAATGAATTCACTGCCCATACAGAGGGAGAAAAAGGCTGCGTTACCGGGCAATGTCATTCACAGTTTTTAAAGGCCGGAGAGTTCTCTCATGAACCGGTAAGGTTGGGATCTTGTGATGCCTGTCATAAAGCTGATGCATACCCGGACAGGTTCGGAATAGTTCCGGACAAGGGCGCTGTCTGTGCAGGCTGCCATGAAAAACTTGACAGGGAGATCCGGAACAGCCTCTTTGTCCACGGGCCGGTCAGGAACGGGGACTGCACATCATGCCATGATCCTCACGGGTCAGGAAGGCCTTTTTTCCTGAGAGAGTCGTACAGCGGTCTCTGTTCATCATGTCATAATCTGAAAAGGCTTTACTCGGGTGAATATATTCATCAACCGGTCAGGGACGGTAATTGCGGCCTCTGCCATGATCCGCATGCCTCAAATTACGCCTCAAGACTTACTGACGTGGGCGCCAACCTGTGCGTCATCTGCCATGAAGACATGGTGGCGGGGATGACCATGGACTTTGTTCATGCCCCGCTTGTAAAGACAGGGTGCAGCGATTGCCATGATCCTCATTCAGGGGACAACAGGACACGGCTGAAGATTTCCGCGGAAAAGATTTGTTTCAACTGCCATGAGGAGAAAAAAAACGAGATCAGCCAATATACGCGAAAGCATGTACCTGTTGAGAAGGGGAATTGCGTCTCATGCCACTCACCGCATTTTTCGGACAACAGGTACCTGCTTTCTGACAAGGTGGACTCCCTGTGTTATTCCTGCCACAAAGACAGCAGCACATGGAAAAAGAAACGGTTTCAGCACGGGCCTTTGGTGCAGGGAAACTGCTCTGCCTGTCACAATCCGCATGGTTCCGATAATCCTTACATACTCCGCCTGGCATTCCCACCCGAATTCTATTCCGCGTATGTGAAGGGTGAATATGACCTGTGTTTTAACTGTCATAAGGAGGCGCTTGTGACAACTGAAAAGACCGTAACAATAACGAACTTCAGAAACGGCGAAATCAACCTCCATATGTTACATGTGAATCAGAAGAAGGGAAGGACATGCCGCGCATGCCACGATGTTCATGCCTCGGACCAGGAAGACCACATAAGGGAAGAATTCAAATTCGGCAGCTCAACTATACCTGTTGAATATATCAAGACAGAGACGGGCGGCAGGTGTATACCGGGGTGCCACAGGGAAAGAGGTTATGACAGGGTCAGGATGGTGGACAACGCGAATAAAACAGGCATTGGGAAATAGACGGAAGAGCATCGCGAATATTAACATGCAGCAGGTCATGGAATTCCAGCAGATTTGAAGCAGAAATTGATAAAATCAGAGATTGAAATATTTGTTTTCTAATTGGAAATGATCTGCTATACTTAACGATACCAATTATGAGGGGTAAGCCAGTGAAGAACTCTGAAAAAAGACGCGCCAGCAGGATAGCTAAAAACCTCGATGCCGAAATAATATCGGGGGGTAAAAGCTATAAAGGGATTGTAATGAATTTTTCTGAAGCCGGTCTATACATGGTGACTGCTACAGCCAGTAGTGTGGTTGATATAACGCCTTCAACATTAATTGAACTGAGATGTAACCTGCTGTCCGGTAAGAAAGTAAGCCTTAAATGTGAAGTGAAGTGGTTTCAGACGAAGATGTCCTCTCACGGGGTGTCGTTTAGCTTGGGCATGGAGATACTGAACCCCCCGCAGGAATATGCAGCGTTTGTTGATTCGATAAAATAGCATATATAGTTTTCCACATATTTAAACTCATTCCAGAATTTTTTGCCCGGTTTAATCAAAGGCCTGAACAATCCCGTATCCGGCAAGCGCGCCAAGTGTGTCCCAGGCGAGGTCTTTCCAGCTCCAGCCGGTTTTTCGAACTTTCATGTCAAAGGCCTCCTTGCCTGCACCCAGGGAGAGTGTGATCCCGAAGGCAAGATAAAAGGATTCATCATTATCCATCCCCTGCTTGTCGGCTATTACCGCTGCAGCGCCTGAGATTACGCCGGCTGCCAGAAAATGTTTTGCCTTGTCCCTGCCTAACCAATCATCATTTTGCGGTGAAGCCGTCGCGCATCCTGTCAAAAGGGCCGCTGCGAACAGCAATAAGAATGCACACGCTTTCATGATTATTTATTCTTGCCGGGATTTTTTAGATAGTCGCCAAGTTTGCCCCTGCTGTGTTCATCATCATGGCAGTACACGCAAAGGTTTTCCCAGTTGGAACCGTCAGGGGGATTGTTCCGGTTGTTGCCGTCTTTGTGGTGTACGGTCAGCAGGTGCCGTGTTTTCTCATCGAATTCTCTTCCGCATTTGGAGCAGATGAGTCCATGGATTTTCAGGGAGCGTTCCCGGTAGTCAGCACCGGAAGAGGGAAGCTGCCGCAGTTCTTTTATGACTTCTTCCGCAGTCTTGCTTTCGCCGGATTTTTTAGGCCAGCGTGACTTGTACCTGCTCATGCATTATCTCCTGACGGAATGGGTTCTGCCTTATCCAATGAGCTGCCGTTCAGTCAATATTCTATCACAGAGGACGACCTCATAAGCTTAAGGGTTGAAAGTTTTATCTCTGCCGGGAAAGACATTTGCGAACAAGTCGGTGAATTATGAATGTTTGACTTCAGTAACCGGAGTGATATACTTGAATTGAAGTCTGAATAGGAGGCCGGAAATGTCAAAGGTATTTCAATGTTCGGATCTCGGTATAGACTGTAAGTGGAAAGGAATGGCCGTGGACGAGAAAGAATTGTTGATAAAGGTTGCCGAGCATGCTTCTCAGGAACACGGGATGAAGGAACTGACAGAGGTAATACGTAATAAAATAAAGGCCAGGATAAAGGAAGAGTAATCCGGGGAAGCATTAAAACCTTATCGACTGCGGCGCACGGGGGCAGGGGATGACGTCGCGGATATTGCTCATTCCTGTTATGTATTGCACTATCCGTTCAAACCCAAGGCCGAACCCGGCGTGAGGCGCTGAGCCGTACCTTCTCAGGTCGAGATACCACTGCATGTTTTCAAGCGGTATGCCCATGTCCTGCATCCTGACTTCAAGGACCTCAAGCCTTTCTTCACGCTGACTTCCGCCGATAATCTCACCTACTTTGGGCACCAGGACATCCATGGCAGCGACAGTTTTCCCGTCAGGGTTCTGGCGCATGTAAAAGGCCTTTATATCTTTTGGATAATCAACCACAATGACGGGACCCTTAAAAACCTTGTCTGTCAGATAGCGTTCATGTTCAGACTGTAAATCCAGTCCCCACTTGACCGGGAACTCGAATTTATCTTTTGACTTCTCCAGTTCTTTGATCGCCTCGGTGTATGAGAGGCGGACAAAGGGCTTTTCAGACAATATCCTGAGTTCATTGATTGAAGTGTTTTTGTAGTACTGCTCGAAAAAGGCGATCTCAGCCTCGCATTTCTCCAGTACCCTGCCGCACAATGTGTGAATAAAGTCTTCAGCGAGTTGCATGTCATCATTGATGTCCGCAAAGGCCATTTCAGGCTCTATCATCCAGAATTCGGACAGATGACGGGACGTGTTGGAATTTTCCGCCCTGAACGTAGGGCCGAATGTATAGACATCGCCAAGTGACATTGCCAGGAACTCGGCCTCAAGCTGTCCGCTTACCGTGAGATAGGCGCGCCTGCCGAAGAAATCCTGTGAAAAGTCTATGTCCCCATTGCACCCGTCGGGAAGTTTTTTCAGGTCAAGAGAGGTCACAGTAAACATATCTCCTGCCCCCTCGCAGTCACTCGATGTAATAATAGGCGTATGGACCCAGATGAAACCGCGGCCCTGAAAGAAATCATGCACCGCATCGGAAAGGACATTTCTCACTCTGAAGACTGCGCCGAAGGTATTGGTCCTTGGCCTGAGGTGGCCGATCTCACGAAGGAATTCCAACGAGTGTCCCTTCTTTTGCAATGGATATTTTTCGGGATCAGCATCGCCGAATACTTCAATGTCCGAAACCGCAACTTCATATTTCTGTCCCTTTCCCAATGATTCTTTAAGAACGCCTTCGGCCCTGATGGCGGCCCCTGTATTGCAGCCGGACAGTTTATTGAAGGCGGCCGTTTCAGCGGGAACAACAAGCTGTAATGTGTCCTGTGTAGAGCCGTCGTTCAGCGCGATAAAGGCCACACCTTTTGACTCACGTTTTGATCTTACCCAGCCGCAGACCGTCAGGGCCTGACCCATATTGCCTTCAGAAAAAATATTCTTAATGCGGACCCGATTCATAATGTGCCCTCTTGCAATTTAAAATGCCCTCACCTGAAAGCGGCGGCCCTGATAGTCGAAGATTACGCCTGATATGGTTATCTCGCTGACCTTCAGCCCCTTAGTCACCTCATCGCCTTCTTTTATAGTAGAGCCGTTAATATTAACAATCCGTGAACGCGGATTGTTTGAATAGATATGTGCGGAAATGTTTATATTGGGAATTTCCTTTCTTGTCTCTTCAGGAAGCTGGCTGAAATCAGGTAGTGTGTCTGAATCGGCTTTCTCATTACTGACAGGGGTGTCTTTCCTGGGCCGGGCGCTGCCTGCTTGAGATGTCTCTTCTTTGATTCTGTTACGGAGGACCTCCATTTCATCCCGGGATGGATTCATGCTGAGCGCAGCCGGACTGCCTGTGTCTGAATCCAGCTTGTTTGTAACAGGAGCTTTTTCAACTTTAAGTGGCCCCTTTATTTTTTGCTCAACCGGGGCAGGTGGGTTTCCCTGCTTTGGCAGAGGGACAACTTTCTTTAAGTCAGCGGCTTTTTTTACGGGACCCGACGACACGTTAGTATTGATCGGTTTATTACCGGGGACATGGGAGCTTGTTTTGATCTGAGGCGATACAGATACCGGTTCGTTCTTTTTTTCAATGTGCTGGGTGGGACTCTGCGAGGCTTTTTTCTGGAGCTGCTCAACAGAAGCCTGGATGATTGGTTTTTTATTTTCAGCCTCCCATGGGCGGAGCACGGCTGCTAATATGCCTGCGTTCAGCACTAACGCCCCCAGGACAAGGTAGGGCCATAGCGTCCGCTTCTCATGCCTTTGACGTTCATGCGCATGGATGGTCATCAGGTCCGGCACTGCACCATGCTGACGTTTCTGTTCCAGTTTTTTCAGCGCGTCAAGGATAAATGACATTTCTAACCGTCCTTCTGCTTTTCATCTAAAACCGGCTTGTCGCCGGCAGCCGGGCTGAGATGAATCATTGTCTGCGTTCCCACTATGCCGTCCGGGACAAGGCCGTTTGCTAGTTGAAATTTCTTCACTCTCTCTGCCATTTCATTATCATACTCCGGATTTTCCCTCGGCGTATTTGATTTCCCATCAAACACGCTGAGCCTGGTCTCAAGCCACTGCACAATAGCACCCTGCATACCCGGCTTTATTATATCTTTAAAATCGGGTGCGGGACGCCATAACAGGGTATACTCGCCAAGCCAGGATGCTTCGACATCTTTGACCGGGACCTCTTTTACTTCCGTGCCCACGAGTATGCGGGCCGTGTCGTCACTGAGACCGGTCAGAACAGCGTAATAAACACTGCCCCCGCTGTCGGAAAATTTTAGTATTGCAGGTATGTTTATGTTACGGAGACGGAGTAAGTTCCCGTTGCCTGTAAAACATTTTAGGCCGCTGCCTTCGGCCTGAGTGCAGGCGGAAACATTGTCTGCCTGCTGATAAGCAAGGCCCCAGAGTTTGAAAAGCTCCTGGAAGGCCATTACACTGCTCTTGTCTGCCGGCTGGTCAGCAGGCCAGCTTAACTTCCTGAGCTTTATGGTTTCTATGATATCGGGTTTGATTGTCTCAACCGCCGGCTCCGGCTTTTTATTGATGGACTCTTTGACCGGGGGCGAGTGTTTTATATTGCTTGTCTCTTTGGGTGCTGTTACCTGCTTTTCCTCTTTATAATAAGTTGCAGCAACTACGGCTCCGACCGCAATTATGGCAGAAAAAATTATCCAGACCGCTGCTTTCCTGTGCAGCCCCGTTATAAGGGGTCTCGATTCTCCGAATACTTCATGTGCTGCTTTTGTCAGTGTTGCCGTGCTGACAAGGTTTTTATTCATGGCGTATGTGCCGAGCAGCGCCCTGTCGCACACTACATTAATCAACCTCGGCACCCCCCCGGTAAGACGGTAGAGTTTATTAATTACCGGTGCAGGGAATAACTGGTCCCTCAGGCCGGCAACAGACAGGCGATGGGACACATAGGCGCTGATGTCTTTCTTTGAAAGGGAGCCTAGATGGTAACGTGCAATTATCCGCTGAGAGAGCTGACGCAAACCGGGTTCTGACAACTTGTCCCTGAGCTCAGGCTGCCCGATCAGTATTATCTGGAGGAGCTTTCTCTGGCTTGTCTCAAGATTAGTCAACAGTCTTAGCTGCTCCAGCACCTCTGCGCTGAGGTTCTGCGCCTCGTCGATAAGGAGGACCGCCTTGCGATTTTTTGTATGGGCCTCAAGAAGGTAGGCATTAATCAGGTCTACGAATACCTTTATGCTCGTGTTGTCCTGCGGATATTTAATTCCGAATTCATCACAGACTGTTGCCAGCAGTTCAGGCACAGTCAGCTTGGGGTTCAGGATAAAGGCGATGGCTGTATTGTCCGGTATCTGTTCAAGCAGACAGCGGCAGACAGTGGTTTTACCGGTCCCGACTTCACCTGTAAGCATTACGAAGCCGCCGTCGCTGTTAAACCCGTATACCAGATGGGCCAATGCCTCCCTGTGCTGTCCGCTCATGAAGAGATAACGGGGGTCCGGAGCGATTGAGAACGGGGCCTCTTTTAAGCCGAAATATTCGTTATACATAATTTTATACAGGTGTGATAATCCTGCTTAAAGAGTAATACAAGAAGCAGTGGAAAAACAACCAGTGAGTTCCTTATTGGTTTTCGATCAGGTTGTTTCTTTTGGAAGCGTGCATTGCCTTATATCTCCGGCGGGCCTCCGGGGAGATAGTGATCCTGTCTTCAATTGTCCATCTGTCAAGATCTTCATAGGGGCTTGTTCTTTCTCTTATCCGGCGCACCCCGGCCTTTTTTTCAACAGGTTCAGGCTTATCTGTAGTTATTGGAGGATAAATTACATCAGGTATTTTGGGTCCGCTTATTGCCTCTAAATCCATTTATGCTCCTGCTTATGGTTAAACCACCTGTCACGAAAACCGGAAACTGGATTACAATTATCGACTTCCAGAAAGTTATTGCTAGTTTAAAATAAATTTCAATAAAAGTCATGGGATATTTCAATGCCGTGAATATTTTACCAGTAGCTGGAAATTATTCAAGAAAGATCTGATAACATCCGATAATATATGTAAATTTTGAGTTTTATATGAAAGGCAGCCTCTATTAGTTAACATGGTAAAGAAAATTAGGGTAGATCGACTGAAACCGGGGATGTACATCCACGATCTGAATTGCAGCTGGATGGTCCATCCTTTTTTTGGAAGCAGTTTGAGTGTTAAGAACGAAAGCATTATTGAGAAAATCATCAGATTTGGTATCCGTGAAGTTTATATTGATACTGACAAGGGACTTGACGTAGCCGATGAATCGACAAAGTTGGAGGCTAAAGGTGAAAGACATGAAAAACAATCTGAAGAACTCAATAAGAATGATGAAATAAATTTTGATGCTATCAAACCTCTTTCTATAGGTGAAGAAATTCAAAAGGCAAAAAAAATAAGAGATGAAGCATTACTGACAGTTCAGAAGGTAATGAGTGACATTAAGTTGGGCAATCAAATTCAAAACGAATCCGTAGTGCATACCGTTGATGATATTCTTGTCTCTATTCTGAGAAATAAAGATGCGCTGACATGTCTTGGCAGACTCAGAAAGACTGATGAATATCTGTTTAATCATTCCATAAGTGTTTGCGCCCTGATGGTCTCATTTGGTAAATACCTGGGATTTGATCAGCAGTTGATGAGAGAAGTCGGAGTCGGCGCACTCCTGCATGATATAGGGACAATGAAGATACCTCCGGAAATCTTAAACAAAAAAAGTGCATTGTCCGAAGAAGAATATGACGAGATCAAAAAGCATGTGCATCATGGAAAGATTCTGCTTGAAGAAAATGAAGACATTGCTGAAACATCGATTATAACGGCATATCAGCATCATGAAAGGCTTGACGGATCAGGGTATCCAAATGGTCTGACGGGAGATAAGATATCCTATACCGGGCAGGCGATTGCCATTATTGACGTATATGACGCGTTGACAACGAAAAGATGTTTCAGACGCAAGATCCCCCCGACTCAGGCGCTGCAGTTGATTTATGAGAGGAGCAGCACACAATTCAATCGGGAGCTGGTCCAGAAATTTATTCGTTGTGTAGGCATTTATCCTGTTGGCTCGCTGGTGCGCCTGGAAAGCGGCATGATCGGTGTTGTTCAGAGTCAGAGTGAGGGGAATATGCTGCAGCCGGTTATACGCGTTATTTACAATAAAAAGACAGAACGATATATTTCAGTGCCATACGACATTGACCTCTCTCTGGATCTGGGAAAGGGCGGAGGAGACCGGATCGTGGGTTATGAACTTCAGGAAGAATTAAATATCCAGCCGGAGATGTATTTGTAAGGGCGTTAGCGGAACATAATCAATTCGATATGTCGCAGAAGAGAAGAAGCAGTGCCCGGTAATCAGTCTTTCCTCAATAGTTTGTTATCAGGAATGTATAATTTTATCATCGAGTGTCCACTTCCCTTTTTTCGCAGGTTTCAGCAGGGCTGATTTCAGCATTGCAAGGAATTGAAGGCGTGGGATTTCCCGGGCGCCCAGGCTTAAGAGATGCGGGGTAGTGAGCTGACAATCAATTAATGTAATATTCCACTTCACAAGCTGGTGTACAAGGGATATAAAAGCGACTTTTGAGGCATTGCTTTTTTTGTAAACATGGATTCTCCGAAAAAAGCGGAACCAAGGGATATGCCGTAAAGTCCGCCAACCAGTTCCTGATCAAACCAGGCTTCCACGGAATGGGCGTATCCTGACAGGTGAAGACGTATATATGCTTCTTTCATATCATCTGTAATCCATGTGCCGCAGCCTTCTTTGCGATAGGATGAAGCACAGTGCCCGATGACCTCTTCAAAGGCAGTATCCAGAGTCACTTTGAAAATCTGTTTTTTGACCGTCTGCCTCAGGCTCCTCGATATTTTTAATTCAGCCGGGAACAAGACAAGGCGGGGATCAGGAGACCACCACAGGATCGGATCATCTTCAGCATACCACGGGAAAATCCCCATGGAGTATGCCAGAAGCAAACGCGATTCGCAGAGGTCTCCTCCTATTGCAAGAAGACCGCTGTCCTCGGCAAGACGGGGAGGCGGGAAGATGTGTTCGTCCGGAAGTCTGAAGACCGTCATAATTAGCTTATCAGCTGTCAGTTATCAGCTTTCAGCAACTGAAATATAACAAACATGAATAACTTAACTCGATTATTTTGAATAATTAAAAGACAGCTTGTCTTTATCCAGATTAATTGAAACTTTTCCACCTTTGGAGAGTTTGCCGAACAGGACCTCTTCCGATAAGGCGTCCTTGATCTCGGTCTGGATAAGTCTTCCCAGCGGTCTGGCCCCGAATTGGGGATCATAGCCTCGCGCGGCAAGCCAGTTTCTTGCGTCGTCTGAAAGGTCGATGACCACCTTTTTCCGGCCCAGTTGCTGCTGCAATTCATTTGTGAATTTGTCGACTACCTTTTTCATTATCTCCGGAGTTAGTGAATTAAATGTAATGGTGGAGTCAAGACGGTTTCTGAATTCAGCGCTGAAGATTCTGTTTATCGCGTCTTTCCCTTTTGAATGCGTGTCCCTGCTTCTGTCCCCGAAGCCGATGGTGTTTTTGCTCATTTCATTAGTGCCGGCATTTGAGGTCATTATAAATATCACGTTCCGGAAGTCCGCTTTCTTTCCGTTATTGTCAGTCAACGTTGCATAGTCCATTACCTGAAGAAGTATGCTGAAGATGTCCGGATGGGCCTTTTCGATTTCATCCATGAGGAGAACGCTGTAAGGATACCTTCTTACGGCATCGGTCAACAGTCCTCCCTGATCGAAGCCTACATAACCGGGGGGGGCGCCGATTAACCGGGCCACCGTGTGCTTTTCCATGTATTCGCTCATGTCGAATCTGGTAAACTGGATGCCGAGGACAGATGCTATTGTCTTGGACACCTCAGTCTTTCCGACACCCGTTGGTCCTGTGAACAAGAATGAGCCGACAGGTTTCTCAGCCGACCCAAGGCCGGCCCGTGCCCGCTTTATTGATGAGGCGAGAGAATGAATGGCTTCATCCTGTCCGAATACCGCTTTTTTCAACTCATCTTCAAGCATCCTGAGTTTATCCATGTCTGAGGTTGAAATATTTCGCTTCGGTATCCTGGCAATCTTTGCAACAACAGATTCAACCTCAGCCTGCCCCACGGTCTTTTTGTGTTTGAACTGAGGGGAGAGCTTCAGGAGCGCCCCGGCTTCATCGATTACATCAATTGCTTTATCAGGCAGGTATTTATCATTTATGTATTTTGAAGAAAGCTCGGCAGCTGCCCTGATGGCAGTGTCAGTGTATTTCACCCCGTGATGTTCCTCATAATAAGACCGCAAGCCTTTTAGTATCTGAAATGTTTCTCCTGCATCAGGCTCATGGATCTCTATTTTCTGAAAGCGCCTTGAAAGTGCCCTGTCTTTTTCAAAATGGTTTTTAAATTCTTCATATGTGCTTGCGCCGATACAGCGTAATTTGCCGGTGTTTAATATAGGCTTGAGAATGTTCGAGGCATCCATGGACCCGCTGCTTGTCGCGCCGGCGCCTACAACAGTATGGATCTCATCAATAAAAAGGACCGCATCAGGCACTGACTCCAGTTTCTTTATGGTTGACTTCAGCCGCTCCTCAAAATCACCCCTGTATTTCGTGCCGGCCAGCAGACTTCCCATATCGAGCAAAAAGATACGGGCGTTTTTCAGCAGGTCAGGGACTTCTCCTTTATGAATTTTTAAGGCAAGGCCTTCAACGATTGCAGTCTTACCGACTCCCGGTTCACCTACATATACTACGTTGTTCTTTCTGCGTCTGCTTAATACCTGGATTGATCTCTCAAGCTCTTTTTCGCGTCCCACCAGTGGGTCAATTCCGCCTTCGGCGGCTTTTTGTACGAGGTCTACGGTATATTGTGTCAGGGTGTCTTTTTTATGAGAATGTTTCCTTGCAGGAATACTTTTTGTTTCAGGAGGGACATCGTCCATAGGCTTTTCCGGTGTGCTTGAGGTCCCATGTGATATATAATTCAAAATATCAAGACGCGTTATGCCTTCCGCTGACAGAAAATGCACAGCATGGGATTCCTTTTCAAGAAATATGGCTGACAGAAAGTCGCCTGCGTCAGCCTCCGGTTTTTCTGCAGACATGACATGATTTACAGCTGTCTGGAATACGCGTCTGAAAGCAACAGTGGGCTCAGGAAATCCTTTAGTATCATCAGGAAGCCTTGAGATTTTCTTTTTAAAAAAATCTTCAAGCAGCGCCTTGATTTTTTCAATATCTCCTCCACAGTTTGTAATAATATCTATACCCCATTCATCGTGCAGGACAGCAAAGAGGATGTGCTCTACGGTCAGATATTCATGACGGCGGGTCTCTGCGTCCCTGACAGTTGCCTCAATTGTTATTTCAAGTTCTTTATTGATCATTCTTTCTCCATTGTGCATTTAAGCGGGAAACCTTTTTCGTGCGACAACTTATGTGCCGTATTAATTTTTGTTTCAGCTATTTCATGAGTATAAACACCGGCAAGGCCTCTCCCGTGATTATGAACATGAAGCATTATCTGCGTGGCTTCTACAATCGGCTTGTGAAATACGTTTTCGAGGATAGTAACAACAAAATCCATTGTGGTATAGTTATCGTTCAGAAGGAAAACTTTATACATTGGCGGAGATTTTACTTCCGGTCGTTTTTCAACCTCAATCTTTTCATCTAATCCGAATTTAAATTCATTCATGGTCAATTCACCTTGTAAATATTCTAACGCTTAATTGAATTAAAGGGAAGCAGCACAGGAGTTCTTTTGCTCCGCAGAGCAAAAGCTCCAAAATAAAAGATTGAGGATTATGAATAACTACGGAACTCTAGATAGTACTATAAATGATTTTTAAGAATAGCCCTGATCTTTTCTATATCTTTTTTCATCTGGGTCCCGAGTTCTTCCACGCCGGAAAATTTCATTTCGTCTCTTAACCGCTTAATGAAATTCACGCGTAAGGCTTTTCCCAGAAGCTGCCCCTCGAAATCAAGTATGTGGGTCTCAAAACTGAATTTTTTGTCATCAAATGTCGGGTTATGACCGATATTGGTGGCGCCGCCATATATTTTCCCGTCCACAACAACGGTGACTGCGTAAACTCCGTCCTTTGGAAGGAGTTCATTTACGGTCAGCAGATTAGCCGTGGGTGTATTAAGGAGGCTCTTACCTCTTTTTGCGCCTTCTACTACTATGCCGTCGACCGAATAATGCCTCCCCAGGAAGTTTGTTGCCTCATCGACCCTGCCTTTTGCAATAAGCGTACGGATTCTGGAACTGCTAAGCTCGCTGTTGTCGATGCTGATCTCATCAATTATTGTCACGCTGAAACCGCATTCCTTTCCAAGTATTTTTAACAATTCCGGGGAGCCCTTTCTTCCCTTGCCGAAAAGATAATTAGAGCCGATGAATATCTCTTTAACATTAAGAGTCTTGCAAAGAATTTCTTTAACAAAGTCTTCAGCGCTGATATTAGCAAAATTTTTTGTAAAATTTGTGCAGATGATAACGTCGATTCCTGACTCTTCTATGAGCCTGATTTTTTCCTTGTATGTGGTAAGTAATTTGGGCGCTCTTTCCGGAGCAATTACTCTCAGGGGGTGGGGTACAAATGTGTAAACAATAGACGTTCCATTCATCTCCCTGGCCCTTTCCTTTAACATCCGGAAGATGGCCAGATGACCAAGATGTACTCCATCAAAATTTCCAAGCGTAAGCACGGGGTAGGGTAATTTCTGTGTTACATTTTCAATGCCGTCTATTATTTTCATATCAATACAAAATATATTTATAAAATATTATAAGGTGTATAGGCCCTTGCTGAAGATTTACCAAAAATAATTATATTCTCACTTCGTAATATTTATCTTGACAATTTTGCCCTGCATGAATAAAATTCTAACGATGTTACAGTAAGTTGCAAAAAACAAAAACTTATGATAGATGAATGCCTTGTCTTTGTCAATGAGTCCCGTTTTTGTGTTTGTAAATTTTACAGTTGATGTAAATTAATGTAGAAGTTATAATAATGCATCACAATCCGACTCTGGGATAAAGATTAATTCTCCTTAGATGCTGTTCTATGTATCGCCCCTTAAGGAGGGGTAACTATAATGTCAAAAGAAACAATTTCCATTTTAGTGGCTGACAATGGTTCTCCGGCCATAGATGTTATCAAGTCTACTCTTGGCAATTACAACGATATTAAATACACGATCGACACGGCTATATCCGGGTCGGATGCAATCAGCAAGGCATCTGACAGCAAATTTGATCTCTTATTGGTAGGTCAGGACCTTCCCGGAGCAAAGGGACTTAAGATGGTCCAGGAGATAATTAAAAGAAAATTAGGTGTACCGGTAATAATGATTGTTGCAGAGGGAGAAGAAAAACTCGGCGTCAAGGCTATGGATAAGGGAGCCTATGATTATTTAACAAAAAATGAGATCAAGACTGTTGCATTAAACCGTGCTATTCACAGAGCACTGCAACGGAAAAAACTGGAAAGCGATATTCGGGAATCATTCAGGAAGCTGGAAAAACTGGCGATCAAGGACGGCCTTACAGGATTATTCAACCATCGTCACTTCAGGGAAGTTCTGAAGAATGAATTTAAAAAGTCAAAGAGATATTCCCAGCCTCTTTCCTGCATAATGCTCGACCTTGATTACTTCAAGGCGGTAAATGATAATTATGGTCATCAATACGGTGACTTTGTTCTTGCCCAGTCAGCCCAGATCCTGAAAAGATTAGTCCGGGACACGGACTTTGTTGCCAGGTACGGAGGTGAGGAATTTTTTATCATTCTTCCCAACACGGACTTGCAGGGCGCCTTTATTCTGGCAGAGAGGATACGCAAGGTATTTGTGAATAATAAATTTGCTAAGGACAAGATCTCTGAGACAGTAACTATCAGCGCGGGGATATCATCCACCTCGGACGACAATGCTCTGAGTGATGATGACCTGATTGCAAATGCTGACAAGGCGCTCTACCGAGCCAAGTGGAGGGGCAGGAATAATGTCTGCTACTTCGGAGAAATTGAATCAGAAGACACGGTAGGGTTCAAGGAAGAGTTGAAAAAGGTAGAAAATTTTTATTCCAGGTTCGAGACGATAAATGAAAATATAAAAGAAACCTGTATTAAGTCCGCTCATAATATATTATGTGAGATCGAAAAAGGCTGGGATTCTATAAGTGAGCATTCTGTGAGGGTGAGCCGGTATGCAGAGAAACTGAGCCGGAAGTTATCAATGACGGAAGAGGACGTGAATGTCATAAAACGTGCTGCGCTGCTTCATGACATAGGCATGGTGGGGGTCAATTCCAATATTATAAAGAAGAAGGACAAATTGACAGACAAGGAATATAATTCCATGAAAAGACATTCAAACATAGGTGTAAGAATTATTGAGAGGACCAAGTTGTTTCAGAAAGAACTGCCGATAATCCTCCACCATCATGAAAGATTTGACGGCAACGGTTATCCGTACATGCTGAAGGGGGAAACGATCCCTTATGGAGCCCGTATTCTGGCTATTGCTGAAGCTTATGATGTAATGAGGTCAAATACGGTATACAAAAAAGCCAATTCAGAAGAAGAAACAATAGCAGAACTTAAGGAATGTTCCGGTACCCAGTTTGATCCCCGGCTTGTCTCCGCTTTTATCAAAGTCATCGAGAAGATGCATTAATAAGTATCTCCCTCCTCCTGATGCATATCTTTCCTGAATGTGATATTCTGGTAATCAGTCATGCCGGAAGAGATCAATTAAAAGAATATGAGTTTATTGCAACGGTCAAGACGCAATAAGAACCTGACTGGTTTCAATAATATTTACTAATCTGTAACACTGCGTGCGAATATAACGGGGAATATAGAATGAACGTTGTCGCTTTTTGCGGGAGTCCGAGAATAAACGGGAATACAGAAGTATTGCTGAAAGAAGCAGTAAAAGGGATTGTAGATGCCGGACGGTCTGTCCAGATATACAATCTCAACGTAATGAAAATAAAACCCTGTCAGGATTGCGGCGGGTGTAATGAGACGGGGAAGTGTATATACCATGATGATATGGACCAGATATATGAGGCAATACGCGCTGCTCATAGAATAATCCTTGCTTCTCCTATATTCTTTTTTGCCCTCAGCGCACAGACAAAACTCATGATAGACCGGTGCCAGTGCTTGTGGATTGAAAAATACATTTTGAAGAAAGCAATTGATGGCGGCAAGCTGGGGAGAAAAGGGCTTTTATTGCTGGTTGGAGGGATGAAAAAAGATATTGGCATTACCTGTGCCGACGCATGCGCAAAGGCGTTTTTCAGGACCGTAAGCGTTCCGGAAAACAGTGTCCTAAGTTATACGGGCATTGATGAGAAAGGGGCCATTCACAGTCATCCGACTGCGCTAAAGGATGCGTATGAGGCAGGAAAGAAACTGGTTTCAATAGAGTGAACAGCGATTCGCTCTAGAAATATGTATCACAGATTCATATCGCGGTCCCAACCTTCTGAAGTTTCTATTTATGAAACCTTTATTTTGCCTGTGTCCGGCAGGCTTGCCCCTTAGAGATAAAATGAGATAGGCGTTGCCTGCCAGCGGACCATGAGTTAATGTATTTGTCTTTATACAGTATCCCGTTAATTATGCTAAAATGAATAGTTGTTTTTTCTTATCAGGAGGCATCTTATGGATATTAAGTCATTTGTTTTGAAGAAGGCCCGGGAAGCAAAGGATGGGGCGAGAGCGGTCGCCAAGGCCTCATCTGAACAGAAGAACAACGCATTAATAAAGATGGCCGGGGCCATAAAGAAAAAAACGGGGGAGCTGCAAAGGGCCAATAAGAAGGACATCGACGCGGCAAAGGCAAAAGGCCTGCCTGCGGCCATGATCGACAGGCTTACCCTGACTGAAAAAAGGATAGATGAAATGGCGCAGGGGTTAGTTGAAATAGCGGCGTTGCCGGACCCTGTCGGAGAGATCACTAAGATGTGGAAGAGACCGAATGGAATGATGGTAGGGAAAATGCGGGTGCCTATCGGCGTGATTGGAATTATATATGAATCGAGGCCGAACGTGACGGCTGATGCTACGGGACTCTGTCTGAAGGCAGGCAACTCTGTGCTCTTAAGGGGCGGGTCTGAGGCCCTTCATTCCAATATGGCAATTGTAAATATCCTGAGAAGCGTTGCAAAAAAGGAAGGAATCCATGAAGGGGTAATAACCTTTATTGATAATACGGACAGGCAGGCAATTATGGAAATGTTAAAGCTCGAGGGTATTATTGATCTCATTATCCCGAGGGGCGGTGAAGGGCTGATCAGGGCTGTCACGGAAAATTCACGCATCCCCGTGCTTAAGCATTATAAAGGTGTATGCCATGTGTTTGTGGACCGTCACGCGGACCTTCATATGGCTGAGGAGATATGCTTCAATGCAAAGGTTCAGCGGCCCGGAACATGCAATGCAATGGAGACTATGCTGGTGGATGAAAAAATTGCAAAAAAGTTCCTTCCACCCATGATAGAGAGGTTCAGAAAAGCAAAAGTACTTCTCAAGGGGTGTCCTAAAACAAGGAAGATTGATAAGTCTCTTGATGAAGCATTGGATGAAGACTTTTACAGAGAATATGTTGATTTCATTCTGAACGTAAAGACAGTCAGGGACATCGATGATGCAATGGACCATATTGCGCAATACAGCTCAGCCCATACAGATTCCATAGTGACAAGTGACTATCAGAAGGCAATGAGGTTCTTGAGAGAGGTGGACTCTTCCTCTGTGTTAGTGAATGCGTCAACAAGACTGAGCGACGGATTTCAGTTTGGACTCGGAGCCGAGATGGGCATATCAACGGACAAGATACACGCGAGAGGCCCCATGGGGCTTGAAGAACTTACCTGTACTAAATTTATCGTGATGGGTAACGGGCAGTTGCGGACATAAAATTAAAGACGGAATTATCTCTATGAAAATAGGCATTTACGGCGGGGCCTTCAATCCTATACATTATGGTCACCTGAGAACGGCTGAAGAAGTATTTGAGATGTTTTCTCTTGACAAGATACTGTTTATGCCATCAGGCAAGACCCCGTTTGATAAACCGGAACTTGAAAAGGCTGAACATCGCTATGAAATGGTCAAGAGAGCTATTAAAGGCAATCGGCACTTTGAAGTTTCCGACCTGGAAGTCAGGAGAAGGGGCAGGTCATATACTGTCGATACCATAAAAAAGTTGAAAGATAATTACAGGGAAGGCGATCTTTATTTCATTCTCGGCATAGATGCGTTTCTTGATCTGCCGGGATGGAAACAGCCTGACACGCTGGTCCGCCTTGCCGGCCTTGTTGTCATTTCAAGACCGGGTTATGCATTCAGCGACCTTGCAACTTCCCCCTATATCGAGGGAGCATCACCGCGAATATTAAAGGCGCTTGATAAAGGAAAAATAAATGAGAGTTCGTTCCGTCTTTCCCAAAATCAGAAAGGTTACTTGTGCAATGTAACGGGACTCAATATATCGGCCTCGCTGATCAGGGCACTGGTTACATCTGGGAAAAAAATTAAGTATCTCTTGCCTGATTCCGTGAAATCCTATATAATTTCAAATAAATTATATAAAAGCAATCAGCAGTGTTGAACGTTATTCCGTAATAAATTAGCCGGAAAAGAAAGCGAGATTTTTACATTAATTTAAAGAAAAGGGCACTAAAAGCTGCAGAGCTGGCTTGTGACAAAAAAGCCAGCGACACTGTTATCCTCGAGTTAAAAGACCTCTCATCCATTGCAGATTATTTTGTTGTTTGTTCGGGAGATAATCCGGCCCAGATAAAGGCCATCGCGGAAGCAATTGACGATTACTTTTCAAAGAAAAAAATTTTTCCTCTTGGTAAAGAAGGGATGGATTTTGCCCGCTGGGTTCTGATAGATTATGGCGATATAGTAATTCATATATTCGATAGGGAAACGAGGGGTTTTTATGATCTGGAAAAATTCTGGATAGATGCGCCGAGGGTCCCTCTTGAGCAATAAAGGCATAGGACAGTGTCGACTTATGAATATCATGTTCAGTGAATATAATCTTTTAAGAATAGGAAATTGACAATATGGCGAAATTTACTGTTTTTTTATTAGTAATATTTCTTGCTGTCCTGAGCCTCCTTTCTTTCTTCAATAAAGAAACTGTCGACATAACTGTCTGGAACGGGGTAACGTTTGAAAGCATTCCGGTAATTGCCGTGATTTTCATATCTGCCGCCGCAGGTATTATCTCAATGTTTCTTATAGCCATTTTAAGGGACGCAGGCCGCCATATAGAAAACTGGCAGATCCAGCGCAAACGGAAGAAAGAAGCAAAGGTAATGGATTCATTTTTAAAGGGCCTGGAGGCCTTTTTTGCATTCAGATATGAAGATGCAGCAGAACTGTTTGAGGGAGTGCTTGAACACGACCATACCAGCGTGAATGCCCTGCTAAGAATGGGAGACATTTCTTTTCACAACAGGGATTATGTGAAAGCTGAAGAATTTTTTCTAAGGGCCGTGGAAGTAAAACCCAAAAGCATAGAGGTTTTGCTTTCACTTGAAAGGACCGCGGAGGCACAGCATAAATGGCCTGAGGCGCTGGAGTATCTTGATAATGTCCTGGACATTGATAGTGATAATGTCATGGTACTGTGCAAGAAAAGGGATATTTATGAAAGAAACATGGAATGGGAAGAACTCCTTGATATTCAGCACAAGATCCTGAAATGCAGGATGCCGGCAGAAAAGGAAAAAGAGGAGAACGGGAAACTTCTCGGCTATAAATATGAACTGGGGCGTTATTACTTTGAGACGGGCACTACTGATAAAGCTATAAAGATCCTCAAGAGCGTCATCAAATCGGACAGGGATTTCATAGCGGCATATATTTTACTTGCTGATGCTCATTTGAAGGAAGGCGACAGTAAGGAAGCACAGGACGTTCTGATGGAAGGTCATGAAGCAACATCATCGCTGGTCCTCCTTGTCAGGCTTGAAGACTATTTTATAGATGAAGGAGAGCCGGGGACTATCATCGATATTTATCAGAAGGCCATTCAGAAAGACCAGAAGGACCTGAGGCTCCAGTTTTTCCTTGCGAAGCTTTATTACCGTCTGGAAATGATTGAATATGCGATGGATACTATCGATTCTCTGGACGTTACGGCTTTTGATTATCCTGATTTACACAAGCTTCTCGGCAATATTTATGAAAGGCGCTCTGAATATAAGAAGGCAGTTGATGAGTTTAAAAAGGCTTTAAGCGTGGATAAGCCGTTATTGGTGCCTTATAGCTGCACGGAATGCAACTACATTTCTAATGACTGGTCAGGCAGATGTCCTGAATGCAGGAACTGGAACACATTTACTCTCGATGTCAATGAAATCTGTAAGATCCGTAAAAGACAAAGTAGTTCTTGATACAAGCCTGTTTGTAAATCCTGAGGTACGCAATGACTTTGGTGATTCGCCTACTGAAGCAATAATAGGATTTCTGGCTATAGCCGAGCAGATTCCCGATCTTGAATTCTACATGCCTTCCTCTATTTTCAGGGAGCTCCTGAATTTTGTAGATGAGAGAAAGATCCCAGGACGTTTTCTGGCTATCCTCAACCAGAAGTCACCCAGCAAACATGAACTGACCTGCCCGGCTTTTTTTCTGTATGAATTGATTGAGGACATAAGGGACAGGATCAATAAGGGTCTCAGGATTGCCGAAAAGGCCGTCAGAAATGCAGGGAAGGCGGATGAACAGGAAGTCATTCAGGCGATGAGGAAAAATTACAGAGAAGCTCTGAGGGAAGGAATAATCGACAGTAAGGAAGACGTGGACCTGATACTTCTGGCAAAAGAGCTTGACGCACTACTGGTCACAGTGGACCACGGAGCAATAACCTGGGCTGAAAAGCTGGGCATAAGATGGCTGTTGCCGAGTAAGTTCAAGGATTATCTTTTGAGTTTCATTGATGATAAAGATACGGACGTAAAGGCTTCAGCAAGTAAACAGACTACCTCCCAATAAACATCTGCCGTTTGTATATGAATGACTGTTTTCAATTAAAACTTATCGTGCCAAAAATATTTTTTACAAAGGTATTCATAAGCGATACAATCAGTATATGAAAACTGTCGCAATAATCTTTTTTATCATACTTGCTTCTTCAGTTACAACCACTCCTGCAGCGGAGCAAACGTTACATTCGAAACTCAAGGACATGGTCCCTGTCAAAGGCGGTTGTTATCAGATGGGGGACATCTTCAGGGACATCCAGTCAAGCGAGAAGCCGGTCCATGAGGTGTGTGTGGATGATTTCTTTATTGGGATGTTTGAGGTCACGGTAGGGGAATTCAGAAGATTTGTTGATGACACGGGATACAGAACAGAGGCTGAAAGTCAGGACGGCTGTCACAGCTGGATTGGAGACGGCAAAGAGGAGAAGATTAAAGACCATAACTGGAGCAATACGGGATTTCCCCAGACGGAGAGAGACCCTGTTGTCTGTGTCAGCTGGAACGATGCGTATAATTATATTCAGTGGCTCAATAAAGAAGAAGGCAGCAACTACAGGCTTCTCACAGAGGCGGAGTGGGAATATGCCGCAAGGAGCAGAGGCAGGGAATATCAGTACAGTTGGGGCAATGGAGCGCCTTCCGGCAACGTTGCGGATGAGTCGGCCAAAGAAGCATTGTCCGGTCTGAATATCTGGAAAGGCTACCGCGATGGCTATGCTTATACGGCTCCTGCAGGAAGTTTCAGGCCGAATGAATTGGGGATATATGACATGTCGGGGAATGCATATGAATGGGTTACAGACTGGCAGGAAGACGACTATTACGGACACAGTCCCAAGTCTAATCCGAAAGGTCCGGACAAGGGTAAGTACAAAATCCTTCGCGGAGGCGCCTGGGACCTTCAGCCTGATACTGCCCGCACCACAAGCCGTTACTGGAATGAAGCCGGGGCGAGGGCCGTTTGTATGGGCTTCAGGTTAGCGCACCCGCATAAATAGTCTGGCGCTTATTAGGCTTTATCGCATAATGAAAATGTCGGTCAGGGACCCTGAATCCCTGCCAGGATTTGATCTGTAAGTTTGTAGGCATTTTCTATACAATCGTTTATCCCGATTCCTCTGTATGAGTTGCCTGTCAGATAAAGATCGCGATAGTTACTTATCCTCTTATTTATGATTTCCAGTATCCCGCTGTGTCCGAGAACGTATTGGGGGATTGCCTTGTCCCACCTGTAAATACTTACCATTTCAGGGTCTCCTTTTAGACCCAGGATGGGATTTAATTCATCAAAGGCTGCGCTAATAAGCTTATTGTTGTCAAAAGATGCCATCTCCGGGGACCTGGCCCCTCCTATCATGGTCCTTAAAAGCACATGCCCCTCAGACGCCCTGTTGGGGAAGATGCTCGAATCCCAGAGAGAGCCGAGGATATTTCGGTCTTCCATATGAGGAATAAGAAAACCGAAACCATTCAATGGGTGTGTAACATGTTCTTTCCGGTATCCGAAGCAGACGACAGATACATGAGGATAGGGGATATCTGAAAGCGCTTTTGAAAGTTCCCTGTCAAAGTCCTTAACTATCTCTGCTGTTGCATAAGCCGGTGTCGCCATAATCACTATGTCTGCATTGTATGTATGGTCTGACGTGAAAATCTGATATGATTCTTTTTCCCTGGTGATCCCGTATACCGAAACTCCGACATGCAAGTGTTTCCCCAGTCTCTCGGCGAGGGCATCGGTAACTGTCTGCGCACCGTTGTAAAATGAGGTAAGCGTACCTCCCGGCGCTGCGGACACCTTTGACGGTTCGCCTTTTTCCCCGGAGGTTTTACCTTCCGCTTTTTTCTGTTTGCGGATTTTGATCATGGCCTTAATCAGACTCCCGTATTGCTGTTCCAGTTCTTTTATGCGGGGGAAGCAGTTTTTGATGCTCATCTTGTAAGGATCGCCTGCGTAGATCCCGGAGACCATGGGATCAATAAGTTTCTCGAGCGCTTCGTGTCCGAGGCGGCGAATTATGAAGTCGGCCACGGATTCGTCATCGGGTCCTTTTTGTGCGTTTAATTCGAACAGAAGCCTGAATTTGCCGCCCCATGAGAGAAGATCGGATTTAAGAAAAGACAGCGGCGATTCAGGGAGGGCTTTTAATCTGCCTTCGGAGAATATAAACCTTTTTTTGGAATTCTCGTTGCTTCGAACAGGAGTAAGGCCCAGTCTGCTGCACAACTGCAGAGTTTTCGGCTTGTTGTCAAGGAAACCGTTTGGCCCTTTTTCACAGAGAAACCCGTTTGTTCGATCTGTCCATATCTTGCCGCCCGGCCTGTCATCAGACTCGAAGACCATGACTTCCAATTCAGGTTTTCTGTCTAAAAGTAAATAGGCGGACGTTAATCCTGATATCCCTCCGCCTACAATTGCGATCCTTTTCATCCAGTCACCCGTAGCTTTTGCATCATAAAAAGTAACATATGCCATGAAAATGTTCAATCACTGAAGAAATGAATATATTTAACCGATAAGATACTGAAGACTTTTTTTATTTTATAAATAGGAGAATATGAATTGCAGATAGAAAGTACAAGCTCTTCCAGCGCTGCGACCTCCAATGTTCATTTCGGGTCCTCTTCACGGACCATGACTTCTTCAGAGGCATCTAAGACTGAAGGCCAGCTCAACTATATTTACCGGGAAGTAGTGAAATTACAGAAGGCGCTAGAGTCCATTGAGGATTCTTTCAGTCTGCGTACTGACGAAGATGATAATCTCGTAATGTCTAAAACAAAAGCCGGCAAAATTGCCGATTTATTTAAAGATGCCGCCGATGCGCTAAACAATCTGTTTGATGAGAAAAAGGTCATATCATCGTCCAACAGCGATCTTGAGGACTTTATATCAGAGATCCGCAGTGATCTGGAATCAGCGGTCTCAGAGGGCTTTGATTCCACAAACAGCACACTTCAAACTGATTATGGCATTACTTTTGACTTTGGCGTATCGGCAAGACGGATAATAGACTTTACAGCTCTTGACCAGAACGAACTGATACGAAGATTAACAACTGATGGGGGGGCCGTAGACGAATTATTCTACGGCAACAAAAACAGAGATAACGATGGACTGCTTGAAAAAATGTTGAAGGTTCTCCAAACTTCAGAATCCGATCTCAAGGACATACTGGGGACTTCCGGCGTATTTGTTGATACAAAAGCTTAGCTTTGTCTGTTGATATGACCTGCCGACGCAAGGACCAATTCTTTCATTGCCTGTATAAATTTACCTGAAGTGTTAAGCGCCTTGCATCTTAAAAGATTTATCCCGTGTTTTGCAGCGAGTTCTTTATAGAGGATATCGATTTCATAAAGCGTTTCTATATGGTCCGAGACAAAGCTGATCGGCACGACCAGCAGATTTTTACAGCCGGCTTTTGAAAGATTTATTATGGTTTCTTCAGTAGATGGCTCAAGCCATTTCACCGGGCCGGTTTTACTCTGGAATGAGAGCAGGCTTTTTAATCCGGTTATGTTATAAGGTCCTCTGGAAAGACGCATATTCAGTTTTTCAATAGTTGTTTTAACCTGGTCGAGATATGGGTCTCCTTCATCGATAAATGATTGCGGCAGGCTATGTGCGCTGTACAGCAGGTTGAATTCATTTCCCTTTAATTCGGATATACTGTCAGCAACTAATTCAGCCAGAGCGTCAATATATGGAGGAAAATCAGGCCATTGTTCGATGTATTGAATCTGAAAGTCTTCTCCTGTAATGGCCTTTTTAAAATCGGCAACAGACGACCCCGTTGTTGCCTTTGAATAGTGGGGGTAGAGACTCAAAACTATAAGTTGTCTGATACCGTCATCGGCGATTCTTTGAATGGTATCTTTTATAAAGGGACACCAGTATCGCATGCCGATGTAGACTTTGAAATTTATCTCTGGACCTTTATTTAACGATTGCTCCAATGCTTCAGCCTGGGCGGTTGTAATATCCAGAATAGGAGATTTCCCCCCGATATGACCGTACATCACTTCGGCCTTTTTTGAGCGAAGCATTGAAATCAGCCATGCGACAGGCTTTTGCACAAGGGAAGGGCCGAGTCTGATAATGTCTCTGTCAGAAAAAAGATTGTAGAGAAAAGGTCTGACAGCCTGAAGGGAATCAGGACCGCCGAGATTCAGTAAAACAACACCTACTGTTTCGTTATCTCTGCTTATCAAACTTGCTCTCAAATTGTTTTGGAATATTTTATTAACTTCTGTTCTAACGTTTCATTATAACAGAAGTTAACTTGACAAAAATGAGGCGACTCTAGATAATTTATACTTAACTGAAAGATAAACTCAAGAAATATGCCGGGATTTCCGTATTAATATTTGCAATAAGAACTTATTCAATAATTGCAAAATTTTTTCAAACGGGAAATGATAAAAAAAATATTAATTGTAGATGATTCGCCGATTGCAAGGAAGATGCTTAAAAGCTGTCTGCCTAAGGACCAGGGATATGAATTCTTTGAGGCAGGTGACGGCAGGGAAGGTTTTGAGAAATATAAAGACCTCACCCCGGACGTGACATTTATGGATTTGACCATGCCGGTCATGACCGGATATGAGGCAATTGAAGCAATAATAGCCCATGATAAAAACGCTGTAATTATTGTCGTTACAGCCGATGTTCAGATGAAAGCGATCAAAAGGGTAATGGAGTTGGGGGCCTATATGGTATTAAAGAAGCCTTTAAAAAGAGAGGACATTCAATCTGCCTTGTTGAAGGTGAAGGATACTTTGCAGAAAGTCTAAAGATGAACATGCAGGAAGAAAAAATTCTGTCAGATGAAGAAATAGAGATCCTCCAGGAAATAATGAACATTTCCTTTGGAAAGTCGGCGGCCGACCTTGCGGATGTTATCGATACGCATGTGGTTTTAAGTGTGCCTTTTATCAAGATAATGCAGGTGCCTGATCTCCCGGCTTATTTTAAGGACCATGTAAAAGAGTATAAAACAATCAGCATTGTCGAACAGAAATTCTGGGGCAGATTTAAGGGAGATGCCCTCCTGGTTTTTTCTTCCGGCGCCGGCAGAGAGCTGATTAAAATGCTTCAGCATGAAACAAAGACCGGTTTTGAATCCGACCCTATAGACATACTGGAAAGAGAAACATTAATGGAAGTCGGAAACATCCTCATCGGGGCTTGTGTGGGTAAGCTCGCCGAACTGCTTAAGGATGTAGTAACATATACCCCCCCCATGGTTGTCGTTGAAAGAGATTACAGTGATGCGATTGCAGAGAACAGATATGATCCGGATAATACCGCCATCGTTTTAAAAACTGACTTCTGTTTCGATGAGGGGGATGTCAGCGGTTTCCTGTTTTTGATAACCAGTAACGATTCTGTTTCATGGATGAAAGAAGCTCTGCGTTTGTTCATTGAACAATACGAATGATATTTAATCAGATTTTTGATGCCATAAATATCGGTCTTGTCATCCTTGACAGGGATCTCAAAGTTCAAAAATGGAACCGCTGGATGGAAGTCCACAGTGGTATTACCGAGGAGAAAATCATAGGATCACCCATTTTTGAGACTTTTCCCAATCTGAATAATCCCAAATTTCAACGCAGTTGCAAGTCAGTGTTTTCTTTTGGTAATTTCGGTTTTTTTTCACAGAAGCTCCACCATTACCTGTTCCCGTTTAAATCGACCAGCTACTTTGAGTCTACCTTTGAGTATATGCAGCAGAATTGTGTCATGGGGCCTCTCCGCGATGAGAACAACTTCATTCAGAATTTATTTATTTATATCCAGGATGTAACGGAAGTGGCCGTATATGAGCATAAACTTGTTGAATTGAATTTGAAGGATGGTCTTACAGGGATATTTAACAGAAGATATTTTGAAGTAAAACTCAGAGAAGAGTTTGGCAGGTGTAAAAGATATGGTGGTGAATTAAGCTTAGTAATGTTCGATATAGATTTCTTTAAAAAGGTCAACGATGGCTATGGGCATCAGTGCGGTGATTTTGTCCTGAAATCAGTCAGTTCAAGGATATCTTCTATAATCAGAAATGTAGATTATCTTTTCCGGTATGGAGGGGAGGAGTTTTGCTGTATGCTTCCGGAAACGAAATTCGATGGTGCGATGCAGGCAGCTGAACGGTTCAGAAATGCGGTAATGGAAATGGAAAATAATTTTAATCAGGCAATTATTAAAATTACTATCAGTCTCGGAGTCGCGGGACTCAATGACGAGGTTGGCTCTGCGGAGGTGTTTATCCAAAAGGCAGACGAGGCGCTTTACAGGGCCAAACGAGAGGGACGCAACAGAGTCATGCCAATGAGTTGAAAAAACACTTGGCATGAACAAAGCGCAGAAAAAAAAACAGTAGAAATAAACCCTCATTAATATATCAGCTATATCAGCCACTCTTGTAACTATGCACCTTTTTCCTCTTTAACTTACCGCAGATAAAAAGCAGGTATTTATCCAAAGCAAATACGTAATAAAAAAAGCTGTCAAAGTGTTGACGTTGTTGTCGTATTATGGCAATATAGTCGTATGCATCGCATACTGGTTATTGACGACGAAGAATCCATCCGGGAATTATTAAAGGATTTTCTTGAAAGCAAAGGCATGGAGGTTGTTTCGACCCCTGACGGCGAGTCAGGCCTGAATCATCTCAAAGAGGAAAAATTCAACCTTTTTTTGCTGGATCTCATGATGCCGGGCATGAGCGGACTGGATGTCCTGAGGGAGACGGCTGCTGAAAAAATAGATGTCCCCTCAATCGTCATAACCGCTCATGCAACAGTGCAGACCGCTGTGGAAGCGATGAAACTCGGGGCCTTTGATTATATTACCAAACCTTTTAACCTCGAAGAATTTTATTTAGCCATCAAACGGGCCCTGGACGTATCCAGGCTTCAGGAGGAAAACACACGGCTGAAGCAGGAACTGAAAAAGAAATTCGGTTACAACAAGATTGTAGGAAACTCCTTACCGATACAAAATGTCATTAAATTTATTGAGAAGATCGCCGATACTGACAGTACGGTGCTGATTACCGGGGAGAGCGGAACCGGAAAAGAACTTGTCGCCAAGACAATACATTACAACAGTTTACGGTCCAAAAAACCTTTTATCCCTTTAAATTGCGCTGCTATTCCGAAGGACATTCTTGAGTCTGAATTGTTTGGCCATGAAAAAGGCGCATTCACCGGGGCTATTAATACGAGGATCGGACGTTTTGAACTCGCCAATTTCGGTACCCTGTTTCTTGACGAAATAGCGGAGCTGGCCCCGGCCCTTCAGGTTAAACTGTTAAGGGTGCTCCAGGAAAAAGAGTTTGAAAGAGTGGGGGGCATTAAGACAATTAAGGTTGATGTCCGAATACTCGCTGCTACAAACAGGGACCTGGAGAAGGCTGTAAAAGACGGAACATTCAGGGAAGATCTTTATTACAGGTTAAATGTAATACCAATGCATCTGCCCCAGCTGAGGAAAATGAAGGAAGATATTCCGTTGCTTGTCGGTCATTTTATCGAAGATATTTCAAAAAGGAAGAAAAAAGACCAGCCCAGAATTTCCACGGAAGTAATGAATTGTATGGTCAATTACAGGTGGCCCGGCAATGTTCGCGAGCTTGAAAATCTCATTGAAAGGCTGACGATCCTCAAGGAAGGTGATGATGTCAGCCTTGAGGACCTTCCGGAAAGATTACGTGAGAAGCATCATGATGAAAAGGCGCCTTCAAGCGAGCGGCAGGAATTATCTTCTGAGGGAGTTGACCTGAATATGATGCTTGATGAGATAGAAAATAATATGATAATACAGGCGCTGGAGATATCAAAAGGCGTCAAGAGCAAGGCAGCAAGTCTTCTGGGTCTCAACAGGACTACGCTTATTGAGAAGATGAAGAAAAAGGCGATAGAGTTCGGAACTTCTCCAAAATAAAAATAATTTCAAACAGAGATAAATCATCTCCCCGACAAAAACCCAAACGTCATCTATATGACGCACCTCCAGGTCAGATTCTTTTAAAAATAGGCAGTTAATTTTGGCACACTAATTGCTTTTATTAACGGCATGAAATACTTACGTGTCGTTGTATTCATGTTAATCACTCTTTTCCCGCTCCTGAATATTGCAGTTGCTTCTGTGCCTGAAGGGGAGCCGGATTTATTACAAATCAGGGCTGGCGAACATTCCGGTTTCATGAGGATTGTTTTTGAAGGACACGAGTCCATCGTCTCTGTGGGGAAGGTCAGTCAGCAAGGCAAAGACATAATTGTCAGGTTTGCTGATAAGAACTTTGAAATAAATAAAACGGGTCTGCCGTTTTCATGTATAGCAGATAAAGATGCAGTAATGTTTTCTCTGAAGCAGGCAGGGAGGCTGAAGGCGTATTCCCTCAAAGATCCGGGTCGTTATGTAATCGATGTCTATCCGCAGAAAGAAATAGTAAATAAACAGGCCGGATCAGAACCAAAGCCTGAGATAGAAAAAACAGAAAGAACTAAAACCAGTGCGCTGCCCGAAATTTCCCTTAATGACCATGCTGTCCATACAGACAGAAACGTTACGGTAAAGCCGGAAAAAGACTATAATGAAAAAAATTTTATACCTGAAAAATATAAAGCGATGTGGTCGCTGCTGGAAGCCGGGAACTTCTATTCCGTATTGAAGGAGCTTCCCAGTCATAAACCGGTCAATGCTGAGTCCCTTGCAGCATTAAATTATATTCATGCAAAAGCAAACATAATGGCAAAGCAGTATCCGGATGCCGTCAAATACCTGAGGCTGGCGTATATTTATGCAACCGATAATGCATTAAAGGAACAGGCGCTTTTAAAAAGGGCCGGTGTGTACCTCGAATTAAAACTCATTTATGAAGCAAGGGCCGACTATCTCGTATTTATCAGGGACTTCCCGTCTTCGAGATATATTGAGAAAGCCTATTTCGGGCTTGCTGAAAGCCTCTATAAGATCGGTCTTTTCCAGGAGGCGCGTGCGTATTATGATAAATCCGGCAGAAGCCCTGAGGTCCTATATGGCATGGCTAATACTCTGCAGAAACTGGAAATGGTTGCCGAGGCAAAGAAGACATATGACGAAGCCCTGGCCCTTGACAATGCCTATCTTAAGAGTTCCCCGGAAACCAATTTTCTTTTAGGTGAGAATATGCGTATGTCGGGAGACATGGACAATGCCAAAAAGCATTTGTCACAAATAGAGTCAGGGCCTTTCAGGGACAATGCAATTATCAGCATGGGCCTCATATCCATGGAAGAGTCAAACATTAAGGAGGCAGTCAAGCAGTTTAACTCAGCGGCCCAATCAAAAGACCAAAAGATAAAGGTGCAGGCCTTATTTAATTCATCGCTGGCATATCTGAAGGAAGGAAAGTTCAAGGAGGCGACAGCAAGCCTGGAGGAAATCAGGCATAATCATATTGATTCTAACATGTACAAAGACACACTTCTTCTTCTGTCCAAAATTTACAAAAAGGGGGGCAGGGTAAAGGAGGCCGTTTCCCTGCTGAAAGAACTGGTTTATGGGAAGCAGCCTCCGGCAGATGCCTTCAGCACGCTGGAGGAAATCGTGACTGAAACAAGTGAGAAATCATCAACGGACGGTTTGACGTTCGTAAAGTTATGGAGTGAGGTTGGACAATGGCTTGTTGACGGAACAAGAGAAGAGTTTCTGCTGAAGGTCGTCAAACGTCTGAGGCATGAAGGGAAACCGTTTGTTGATTTGTGTTCATGGCTTGTTGAAAATGCGTCTGAAAATGTAAGGGGCAAGGCGGCAGTTGATCTTGCGGATTATTATAGCGGCATCGGCAACGCCGATATGTCTCGTGAATATATAGATGTTGCAAAATCTACCAGGGAGACCGGAGACACGGTTTTAAGAGTCGAAGCAAAGATACTTCGTTCAGAAGGAGAGCAGACAGCCGCATTACAGCAGATTATGATGATAAAGGAGATAGAAAAGGGCGACCTCTTACTCCTTGGGAATATTATATCGGATATAGATGATTCGGAGATGAAAGATGTGCAGAGGGCAATTGCTTTTTATGAAAATAAATTAAATGGGGCCGATTGGGATGCGGAGGCGTATATTGATTTTGCCGATATCCTCTACGCGACTGACGACACGAATAAATCACTCAAATATTACAGGATAGCCGGAGAGAAGAGTCCTGAAAACGAATGGGTCATGTACAGGCTGGCAAGGGACACTGCCATGCCGGGATCGGAAGACATTTTAAACCGCCTGCAAAAAGGAGACAATCTTTTCGCCCGACTGGCAAAGTCAAAGCTGATGGAAATGAGTCTCATGAACAGGGTCAAGGAGGTGTATTAGTGGAGAAAGCGGTCAAGCTGAATGAGGCCTTCCATAATTTCACGCAGGCATCCAGAAGCTTAGAGACATACTACGAAAAACTCCGGGAAAAGGTCCAGTATCTTACGCTGGAACTGGAACAGAAGAACACACAGCTCAACAGGGCGGTCCTGGAAGTAGGTGAGTCAAAAGATTATCTGCAGGCGGTGTTACAGAGCATAGGAGAAGCAATAATAGTCCTTGACCAGGAAGACAGGGTAACGATGCTTAACAGGGCGGCAGAGGACCTTCTTTGTTCACGTAAACAGGATGTCACAGGGATGATGTTTCGCGATCTGCCCTTCTCTGTAGAAGAAAGCACCTCAGGCACAAGACTGACTGTGAAGGAGACGACTTATGATGTAATACTCTCCCGATCAACCGTATCAGGGCCGGAAGGTTCGGTCAGGGGCTATGTGGTTTTGATCAAGGACATCACAAGGATCAAGGAGCTTGAGCGTCAGCACGAACGAAATCAGAGGCTCATATCCATGGGTGAAATGGCCGCAAAAATAGTCCACGAGATAAGAAGCCCCTTATGCAGTATTGAGCTTTTCTCAACCATGCTTTCCAACGATCTCAAAGACACGTCCCATTCCGATATGGCAAACGGTATCTCCACAGGCATCAAGAGTCTGAATAATATTCTTACCAATATGCTTTTTTTCGCAAAGCCTCAAAAACCTGCTTTTACGGACATAGAACTTTCTGAGGCTATTTCGGAATCAGTTAACATGCTTATTCCCCTTATACAAATAAGAGGAATTAAGCTTGCTCAGGTTACGTCCCGTGTGGTCGTGCGCAGTGACATGGAATTATTGAAACAGGTATTCATGAATATAATCCTGAATGCGGTGCAGGCCATGCCCGGCGGAGGCCATCTGAAAATTGCCACGGACGTTAACGATGAATATGTGACTGTGTCCGTCATCGATGACGGAGAGGGCATCAGTCCGGAGAACATTGAAAAAATATTTGACCCTTTTTTCAGCACAAAGGACAAGGGGACAGGACTGGGGCTTGCCATTGCCAATAAAATTATGCAGACCCATGACGGCTTCATAAGGGCATATAGAAACCAGGAAAAGGGCAGCACATTCTGCGTTTCTTTTCCAAATGTAAACATAAAGAAAGTCAGTGACGACGTTCAACAAATATTATATGAAAAAGCGGGTAAATAAAGATGAATGAAAACATGAAATCAATACTTGTCGTGGACGATGACCAGCAGATGAGGGCCGCTATGAAAGAGGCCGTCATGAGGATGGGCTATCAGTCGGTTGTTGCCGAAGACCCGGTTGACGCATTAAAAAAGCTTGAAGACATGTCCGTGTCCATGATTATTACCGACATGAAGATGCCGAAAATGGACGGGCTGTCATTTATCAGGGAGGCGAGAAAAAGAATCGGGAGTCTTCCTATTCTTGTAATCACCGGTTATGCGACAGTTGAAAACGCGGTGGACGTAATGAAAGAGGGGGTATGTGATTATCTGATCAAACCGTTCTCCTTTGAGGACCTGACAAATACTATTGAAACGATAATGTCCAGGGACAGCAATAACAGCAAAGAGATAATAACATCCGATGGAAACATGAAGAGCCTCCTGCAGCTCACGGGCAGTGTTGCTGCAAGCGATATGACAGTCCTCATCCTTGGTGAAAGCGGGACCGGCAAGGAGGTCCTTGCGAGGTATATTCATAAGGCAAGCCGGAGAAACAAAAAGACCCTTGTGGCGGTAAACTGCGCGGCCATTCCTGACAACCTGTTGGAATCAGAGCTCTTCGGGCATGAAAAAGGGGCCTTTACCGGCGCAGTAGACAAAAAGGCCGGTAAATTCGAACTGGCCCACGGGGGGACTATTTTACTTGATGAAATCGGCGAAATGACTTCAACCCTGCAGGCAAAACTGCTGCGGGTGCTGCAGGAAAAAGAAATAGACAGGATAGGCGGAAAGCAGCCGCTCCCTGTGGATGTCAGGGTCATTGCCACCACAAACAGGGACCTGCAGAAAGAGATTGCGGAGGGGAGATTCAGAGAGGACCTGTATTTCAGGCTGAGCGTGTTTCCGATCCAGCTGCCGCCGCTGCGCGAAAGGCCTGAAGACATCAAACTGCTCGCCGGGCATTTTGCGGAGAAGTTTTCGAAGGAGCTCAGTAAATCGATTGCGGGCTTTACTGATGAGGCTGCCGAATTTTTGAAGACAAGGCGATGGAAGGGAAACATAAGGGAGCTTGAAAACGCAGTCCACCGGGCGGTCCTTATTGCCCGTAGTGAATTGATAGGGGTCGAGGATTTTATGCTTGAAGGAAGTGTATCACAAGTCACGGCAAATGAAGGAAGTATAAAAGATATGGAAATGGACCTTATAGCCAAAACACTTGATACAACAAACGGCAATAAAACCCAGGCTGCCAAGCTTCTCGGAGTCAGTGTGAGGACGATCAGAAATAAACTGAACGGATATGGGAAAAAATTTCCTGCTGTATGAAAAAAAGGCACTGTCAAAAAACAGACGTAAATTTGCCGGATATGACCTTTAAACGCACGGATGTAATTGAAATGCCGAAATCCCAATTTGCAAATCCCAAATTACAAACAAATTCCAATTACCAAATTCTTAAAACATTCAAGGGGTTTGGCTATCATGACTCTGTATGTGATCGTTGTTTTGTGAATTGATATCTGCATGGGCAGAATTTAATTATCATGGCATGGTTCTTGATAGATAATGAAGGAATAGCGGTCAGAACAGGAGAGTGGAATGGATAAAAGTTTCAGCATACTTCATAAAATGATTCAGGCGGCCAATACGAGGCATAAGGTGATTGCCTCCAATATCGCCAATTCAGATACACCGGGTTACAAGGCCAGGGACGTAAAGTTTAGCGGCGTCCTGAACAATGAAGTCAGGATGTCAACTACAGACCCGAAACACATACAAGGCAAAAACGGAGGGAATGCCGGCGGCACGGTCATAACGGAAAATGATCTATCCTGGGGTGACCGCAATAATGTTGAACTTGATGTCGAAGTAGCCAAGATGACGGAAAATTCCCTGAGACATGAAGCATCTTTAAAAATATTAAACTCAAAAATAAGAATGTACAGGAACGCGATAAGAACGCGTTAATGTGGAGGTAATTAATGGATATATTCAAGGTAAGTTCGTCCGCGCTTGAGTCTCAGAGGGTAAGGATGAACACTATAGCCTCTAACCTGGCGAACGCTCAGACAACAAGAACGGGAAACGGCGGTCCCTATGTGAAAAAGGACGTTGTATTTCAAACAATGCCTGTTAAGGCAAAAGCTGACCGGAGTCTGGACGGAGTCAAGGTATCGGGCATTGTGGAGGACACGAAACCGCCGATTGTTATTTATGATCCGGGACATCCGGACGCCGATGAAAATGGCAATGTTTCTATGCCGAATATAAACGTTATCGAAGAAATGGTAAACATGATGATGGCATTCAGGGCGTATGAAGCCAATGTCAGGGCCTTTAATACATCAAAGGGGATGTATCAGAAATCCCTTGAGCTCGGGAGGTAAAAATGACAGATCTTCCTATTAAGGATATCGGCGGTAAAATGATTTCGGGTGAAGGTCTTCAAACAAACTCACTTAAGAATGAGCCGGGGACCAGTTTTGATTCAGTCATTAACGATGCGCTGGGCAAGGTCTCGCAGGTGCAGAAAGACGTTGAAACCGCGGTGAATGAACTTGCAACAGGCGGAGACATCACGGACGCAGTGCTGGCTATAGAAAAGGCAGACATGTCATTTCAGTTAATGGTTGAGATAAGGAACAAACTCATAAGCACCTATGAAGAAGTAATGAAGATGCAGGTTTGATAAACAAGCCGGACGTCAGAAGTAAAACCGGGAACTAAAGACCAGGAAGGGATTGAGATGGCTGCTATCGACAATATCATCGGACAAGTAAAGGCCATGCCGGCCGGCAAGAAGGCTGCGTTACTGGCAGTTATAATAGCAAGCGTTGCCACTATTTTTCTTTTAAGCGCGTGGCTTCAGAGGGTTGATTACCAGGTCCTGTTTTCCGGTCTTTCAGAGGATGACGCCGGAAGGATAGTTCAGGAACTGAAAGACAAAAAAATTCAGTATCAACTCGGGTCAACCGGCGCCATACTAGTGCCTTCTGATAAGGTCTACGATCTCAGGCTTCAGCTTGCGTCACAGGGTCTTCCTCAGGGCGGGGGGGTCGGCTTTGAGATATTTGATAACACAACTTTTACTACAAGCGAGTTTGTTCAGAAACTAAATTACAGAAGGGCGCTCGAAGGTGAATTGGCAAGGACCATCAAATCAATGTCGGGTGTACAGAAGGGCAGGGTCCATCTGGTCATCCCGGACAAAACCCTGTTTGCATTTCAGGAGAGCAAACCAAAAACATCCGCGGCAGTATTTATTACCCTCCAAAACGGGAGGCAGCTTGACAGGTCTGAGGTTGAGTCAATAGTCCACCTGGTATCAAGCAGTGTGGAAGACCTCGGCCCCGGCAGTATTACTGTTATTGATAACAAGGGTAATCTCCTTACCAAACCCTCCGATGACAGCATAATGAGCATGTCCGGGTCACAGATGGAATATCAGCATAACTTCGAGCAAAACCTTATGTCCCAGATTGAAAGTATACTCGAGCCTGTAGTGGGCAGAGGCAAGGTAAATGCCAGAATATCAGCGGCATTCGATTTTACAAGAAGCGAAAGGACGGAAGAGAAGTACGATCCTGAAGGGGTTGTTGTCAGGAGTGAACAAAAGAGCAGCGAAAAGACTACATCCGGCGGCGGTGGCGGAGTGCCGGGTGTCGCCTCAAACCTCCCCGGAGGCACGGGCCAGCAGGCCGCTTCATTAATGGGGCAGTCCCAGAAACAGGATGAGATGATAAATTATGAAACAAGTAAAACTGTAACACGTGTAATCGAATCGCCGGTCAATCTGAAGAGACTTACTGTTGCCATTCTCATTGACGGCTTGCTGGCTTCACAAAAGGGGACAACGGAAAATGCCGACAAATTTACCATACGTTCGGATGAGGACCTGAAATATTATGAAGACATCGTGAAAAAAACCATCGGCTTTAGCGCAGAAAGGGGAGATGAGATAAGTGTCAATATCATGCCCTTTAAGGAAATGGAGTTTGCGGAAACACCGGATGAAGGGAAGAATTACATGCCGATAGTTATTACCATACTGAAATATTTAGTGCCTGGAATAGTAGTGCTTGTATTTTTCTTTATTGTAGTCCGTCCTCTGATCACGTCTCTTTCAAGGGCGATACCGCAGGCAGCTGACAGGGTCAGCGTTTCACAAGAACAGACCATGATGGGAAGCCCTCTGCAGGCGAAGGAGATCCCTCTTGAAAAACAGGTAATCGAATGGGCCAATACCAATCCGCAGCAAGCTGCCGGACTGGTCAAGGGCTGGCTAGAGGAATAGCGGATGGCAATGAACGGATACGAAAAAGCGGCCATTTTTCTTAGTTCTGTAGGAGAGGACGTTGCCGCGCAGATTTTAAAAGACCTGCCCCCGCAGGATATCGGGAAAATATCTTCATATATGGCTAAGTCCAGGAAGAAGGACAATGTTAAAATGGAGAGCCTCCTGACCGAGATAATGGACAAGGTCAAGGGCGGTGAAATTAGTATCGGCGGTGAAGATTATGTGAAAAAGCTCCTCACTAAAGGCCTCGGTGGCGATGATGCTGAGAAGATACTGGAGATGGTTTCCAAGGAGAGCCCTCTTGAGTCTCTTAAATGGGTGAATCCCAGGACATTGTCCAGTTTTCTTGTCTCAGAGCATCCCCAGACAATTGCCCTGATTTTATGTCTTATGGAATCCGAGCAGGCAGCTGAAGTAATGAGTGCCCTGCCGGAGCACGTGCGCGGTGATGTGGCCATGAGGGTGGCGGCAACCGAGAGGATTCCTGACAGCGCCCTGGAAGAAATAGAAGCGGTCCTTAAAGGACAGTTGGATATGGGAAAAGGCCGGGGTGGCGGAAAGTCATTTCAGGGCACGAAGGTGATCGCGGAGATCCTTAATCAATGTGAAAGAAGCACGGAACAGAGTATCCTTGAGAAAATTGAAGGACAGAACGAGGCGCTGGCGGAGTCCATAAGGGAACTAATGCTGGTCTTTGACGATCTTGAAAAGATCGATGACAGGGGGATCCAACTCATACTGAAAGAGCTCAGCTCGGAAGATTTGTCCCTTGCGTTGAAAACAGCAGCTGACGGCCTGAAACAGAAGATATTCAAAAATATGTCTCAGCGGGCAGTGCAGATATTAAAAGAAGAAATGGAGACAAGGGGACCGGTAAAAGTATCGGATGTCGAAGCGGCCCAGCAGAATATCGTCAGGGTTGCAAGGAAGCTTGACGAAGAGGGAAAGATAGTAATTGCAGGCAGGGGTGGGGAGGAACTCGTTGTATAACGACAGAATTCTTAATGACTGCGACGCCTCTCCTTATTGCATGCCTTCTCTGGAAGACAGCAGGCATCCCAAAAAAGAAGATATTATGAAGGACATCGAAGATGTTCAACGGAGGGCCTATGAGGAAGGTTTTGCGACAGGTGAAAAGGCGGGCTACGCGGACGGAGAACAGAAAGCGACAGTCCTGGCGGAACGGCTCGAAAGAATAATAGAAGAAGTTGCTGTCTTCAAGGAAAACCTGGTTAACGAGCTTGAAAACCAGGTCGTCAACTTCGCAGTCGCGATGGCACGCAAAATAATAATAGATGAAATCAGCGCAAGACCTGAAGTCATCGTGACAGTAGTAAAGGAGGCGCTGAAAAGATTGCAGAGGATGGGCACCATCACGATAAAGATCAACCCGGCCCTTTACGAACTGTTTATGAAAAAGAGGCCGGAGCTGATTGACATACATGAGGACATTATTTTTGACGTCAATTCGAATGTGGCGCTTACCGGACCTCTTGTAATCAGTCAGACTGAAGAAGTTGTAACTGATATTGACTCACTGATTGCCAACATCACTGACGACGTTAATATCGTGAAGGCACGTAAGATAGAGTACGTATCACGGAATACCGAACACCTGGAACAGGGCGCGGATTACGGACAGGAAAATTCAGGAACGACCCTAAACGCTGCAGTACGGACTGGAGATGAAGAACAGTCATCATGATGAATATAGACCTTGGCCCCTATGTGGAAGCAGTCTGCGATTCAGATCATTTAAGAGTATACGGACGTATTGTTGAAATAACAGGGCTTACAATCAAGGCCACCGGTTTGGACGTCAGTGTTGGAGAGGCCTGCAAAATATATTCCGGCAGCGCCCCTCCCATAGACGCGGAAGTTGTGGGTTTTAAAGAAGGGAAAGTCATACTGATGGCAACCGGGGAAGTATCAGGAATCAGACATGGAAGCAGGGTGTTGCCGCTGGGGAAAAATATCACTGTAAAGGTAAGTGATGAACTCATCGGCAGGGTCATTGATGCAGCAGGGAACCCCATTGACAACCAAGGCCCCATAGACGGCATGGATTATTCCCTTTTCTCAATGTCTCCGAATCCGCTTATGAGACAGAGGATAATGGAACCTCTTGATATCGGCATAAGGGCCATAAACGGGCTGCTGACTTGCGGAAAAGGACAGAGGGTCGGCATTATGGCAGGCTCAGGTGTCGGTAAGAGCGTCTTGCTGGGCATGATTGCCAAGTACTCGGAGGCGGACGTAAATGTCATTGCGCTGATTGGCGAGCGCAGCCGTGAAGTTAGGGAGTTTGTTGAAAAAAACCTTGGCGAAGAGGGCCTGCAAAAATCCATTGTCGTTGTATCGACATCCGAACAGGCGCCGCTGGCAAAGGTAAGGGGGGCCTTTACGGCAACTGCGATAGCAGAGTATTTCAGGGCGCGGGGGAAAAACGTCCTGCTCCTTATGGATTCACTCACCAGGGTCGCAATGGCGCAAAGGGAAATCGGTCTTGCCGTCGGAGAGCCGCCGACAACAAGGGGCTATACTCCATCGGTGTTCGCACTGCTGCCCAAGCTTCTTGAGAGGGTCGGGACCTCGGAAAATGAAGGGAGCATTACCGGGCTTTACACTGTCCTTGTTGAAGGAGATGATATGCTGGAACCCGTTGCCGATATGTCGAGATCGATACTGGACGGTCATATTGTGCTTTCGAGGGACCTTGCAATGGAAAATCATTACCCGTCTATCGACATACTTCAGTCAATAAGCAGGGTCATGCCGCATGTAATTGATAAAAGACACAGGGAGTACGCGGGAAAGTTTATTGAGGCGCTGTCAACGTACAGAAAATTTGAGGACATGATTAATCTCGGCGCGTACAAACAGGGTTCGAATTTCAAGGTCGATTATTCAATAAAAATAATTGAACGTTTAAGGAGTTATCTGAGACAGGACATGAATGATCTGGTGGATTACACAGACAGTATGCAGGGACTGTATTCTATATTTGATGAAATGGAGAAAGGCAATGCGTAAGAACAGGACCATATCAAAACTTCTTAAATTAAAAGACAACAGGAAAAAGGAAATAGAGATTGAAGTCAAAAAAGCTGCTGACAGGGTCGATGATGAGAAGTCAAGGCTGAACAGCCTTGAAAAAGACTTCACGGACACTATGGAGTGCTTCAATGAAAAGAGCTTTGAAGGCGCCATGGATGTAAATAATATTAATTCATATTATGATTTTTTTTCGCGCATTAATGGAAAAATAAGTGAACAGAAGAAAATACATGACCATCATAATAACGAGCTGAAATCGCTGAGAAACAATCTTGTTGAAGCCCATAAGGACAAAAAGGTCTTCGAAATATTAAATGAAAAGGCCATCAGAAAGGACATAAAGGAAAGACAGTCTTCTGAACAGAAAGAGGCCGACTTTTACGCAATATCCAGGAGGTTAAAATGAAGAGACTGGTGTTCATCATATTGGCTGTCCTTTTTCTGTCTGTTAATGCATATGCAGAGGAAGACATTGCAGGTGTTATCGAAAAACAGCGCGTCGAACTTACCCATAAAGAAGAAATGCTGAAGAAAGAGACTGAAAGACTCAAGGCATTAAAGAAAGAGGTGGAAGATGATATAACTAAATACACGTCGCTTCTTGAGCAGATCGATAAATCCCTTAAACAGGCGGAAGAAGTCGGCAACAAAAGATTAAAGCATGTGGCCAAGGCATATGAGGCAATGCAGCCGGAAGACGCAGCTTCAAGAATTTCAGGGCTTGATAATGATATGGCGGTCCAGATATTGCTGAAAATGGAGAGTAAAAAAGCCGGACTTGTTATAGGGATGATGGGCGCTCAGAGGGCCACGGTACTGACCAAAGAAATTGCGAAGTTGAAGATGTAAGAATTATCCCCTTATTCACATTTGACCCCAGCCTCAAAACTCGACTCCGGCCTCGACAAAGGGCCCGCTGAATTTCACCGATGCCTCAACATCGCTGACATCAATTTTTATGTCCTCATGCCTGTAACCGCCTGCGATAAAGAGCGGCCATACCGGCTTTATTTTGACCCTTCCGATCAGGTCATAGTAATGATTTGAGTGGTAGGCGATGCCTCTGCCCTCAGCCTCTATGCTGAATTTGTCAAAAGGTTTTATTTGTACGCCTGCATAGATCATCGGCACGGGGATCGTGAATTTCTTGGATTCGGTAACAGAGGTCCCTGTTACGGCCTGTGATCCGGACACCTCCGCTTCAAGATCAATTATCCTGGCGTTTATGCCGAATTCCACATTGAACTTCCCAAGGGAGGCTGTCTTTAACATCGGAATCGGATAGTAGAGCGCAACATCGTAATGGTCAAGCCTGAGCATTGCGTCAAAAGGCTGGCTTCCATTAAGGGTTATATCTCCGAAGGTAAAGTCTGCATCTTTAGAGCCGGTCTCTTCGAATTTCATAGGTGTTGCCATCAAATATATATTCGGTAGGGTAAGCGGCAGTTCGATTTTCACTCTGGCAAACGGCCTGTATTCTTTGTCATAGTTCAAATCTTCCTCTATATCGAGTTTGTCGGAGGACGATACCGGGTTGTAAGCCAGGGTCCCGGATGGTTTCTGCCCCCAATATCCCACTCCGGCTTCAAAGCCGAGCGCAAATGATTTCTGGTGTATGAGAGATAACGCAAAGCATAACAGCGCTGCAAACAAGATGGCTTTATTCTTCATTTTCAAATTCTCCGTTTACGTATTAATAGAAAATAAATTATTTTTATTATAAGGAAGTATAACAGAAATAAATATCCCCGGGATCTTTTCCGGGGATATTTGCATGAGAGGCTGTTCTTCGCACAAAGCACCTCATAGCAGCAACTGACCGATGATTTTAATCGTAGGAATTTAATGTCCGGTACTGACCAGCTGTTCTTTTTTATCCTTAGAATAATGCTTGATTTCAGCTTCTCTGACCAAAGCACTGGCTCTGCCCATTTTCTTTTCTTTATAAACAACTGTAACCGGTCGTCTGTTCTGAGTATATTTTGATCCTTTTCCATCATTGTGCTGTTTTACTCTTCTTTCCAAATCTATCGTTATTCCCGTATATAGAGTACTGTCCTTACACCTGAGAATATAGACTGTCCATTGCTCAGCATTTTTACCGGATGCTGTTTTTTCCTTGACCTGCATTCGCTTAATCATGTCTTTATATTTTGATTTCATATAACTCAGCGTTTATAAACTTATTGTATTATCATCCCTGTTATTATACATTCATGACAAATAATCTCTTCACAATCGGATACGCTTCCTTCTCTATCAAAGACTTTATCAGGATTCTCAAGAGTCATGAAATTACCGCTCTAGTCGATGTCCGCTCTGCTCCATACAGCAAATATAAACCGGAATTCAAAAAAGACAATTTAAATAAGGTCCTGGCTGATAACAACATCTCATATATTTTTTCAGGTAAATACGTTGGTGCAAGAGTAGAAGACCCTGAATGTTATATAGACGGGAATTTAAATTACGGTCTACTGAAAGAGACAAAGAATTACCAGGCCGGGATAACCCGTATTTATAATGGAATGAAAGACTACCGGATTACTTTAATGTGTGCAGAGAAAGACCCGGTAAATTGTCACAGGACTTTTCTGGTTTGTCGTACCCTGCGGTCATACCCTATTAAGATTCTTCATATATTGGGAGACGGTTCTCTGGAGGACCATAATGTTACTGAGGGGCGGTTATTGAAACTTCATGGACTTGATCAGGAGGATATTTTCCGGTCGGAGAAGGAGAGAGTCGAGGAGGTTTATGATAGGATGTGTGAGAAGATTACTTTTAATAGTAAGTAAATATTCGGCAGGTCTTTTTTAAAGATGGACATACTGTCAGTTAAATTATAATTCACTTAATGACACCCATGACACCTCACATGCCCCATTTCCATCAGCTATATAGGCAGTATCATTTGTAATGGTGACTGTAAGATCCATAGTACGCTTCACCATGGCCGCCAATGCCTGCATACTTCCCCACTGAATCTGATAAACAGACGCCGTCAGCTTATTAATTTTTGCCCTTCCCTGATCCCACCAGGTGTTCGACTTTGAATTAAAACTATAAACCTTAACTGCTGGTGAAAGTCGTGTTGCTTTTCTTATCTTATCAACAGAAGGCTCCCCCACCTCAATCCATAATGTTAGTTGATTATCCAATGTGCGGGCCCATATATCCGGTTCC
>JAGVNU010000027.1 GCA_020053105.1 Thermodesulfovibrionia bacterium | reverse complement strand
GGATGTATTGAGCAAGGAAGAAATATGGTCCGTTATTGCTTATATAAGGTCACTTCAGACCGGCGAGGAGGGGAAATGATGGCGGAAGAAATGGAAAACATAGAAGATTATGAAGCAAAAGAAACATCAAAGAAACTGCCGATAGGCTGGCTGATACTTTTCTGGGGACTGATCATATGGGGAGTTTACTATTTTATTTCGTACACGCCTTCGATCAGCGGATGGTCCCAGGAGAAGGCCTATGAGGAATCAATTAAGAAGTAGGGGCGGGGTGATCCCGCCCTGTATTTGCCTAGGATGAATATTTAAAGCAGGGAGGTAATAATTATGTCGGATTCATGTACATGCCTGGGATGTAATGTAGGGGCTACGGTGCCTGATTTTACTTTGGAGACATACGAGCCGTCTAAAGGGGACTTCGGGGAGATAAGCCTTGAGACACTGAAGAAAAACGGGAAGTGGACAATACTCTTTTTTTACCCCGCGGATTTCACCTTTGTCTGAGCGACTGAGTTTGCTGCTCTGGCAGAGCAGTATGAAAAATTCAAAAAACTCGGGGCCGAGATAATTACCGTAAGCTGCGACACAAAGTTCGTGCACCTTGCCTGGCAGAGGGAAGAAGGGGCGCTGAAAGAAGTGAAGTTTCCGATGGGGTCTGACACGACCGGCAGGCTGTCAAGGATGTTCGGTGTCTATGACGAAGCGACGGGACTTGCCTTAAGGGGCGCTTTTATTATAAGCCCCGATGGGAAGCTGATGAATGCCGAGGTGAATTACTATAACTTGGGCAGGAACGTCGAAGAGCTGATGAGGAAATTCAAGGCCAATCTCCATCTCTCTAAATACGACGGAGAAGGGTGCCCGGCAAAGTGGAAAGAGGAGGGCGACAAAACTTTGAAACCGTCTGCTCAGCTTGTCGGCCGTGTTCATCAGGCGATGTAAAGGTTAATCGGGTTGATATGCAGAACAGTTGGACAATGCAGGAAAGGACAAAATCATGGACATATCAATTATCGCAACGATAGGCTTTACCACAGCAGCATTAATCGGGATACTTGTGCTGTTCTTTATTTCATCAAAGGGGTAGTGAATGTGCATGGACGTCAGTGGAGGTTGAAATCTTAAAATTCATAATTCGATAATTTCTTGGAAAACCTGAGTGTCATGTTTATGAGTTGGCCGGCAGATCCAATGTTCTCATTCGCTGCGGAAGCTGCACCTGAGGTATCGAGGTGACTTTTAAAATTTCAACCTCCACTGACTATTAGTCGGTCAAGCGGATTAACTATTGGCATAGTGTGTTAAGGAGAAAATGAACGGACAAGCTGCGGCATACTTCATATTCGGTCTCACGCTCGTTGTTATTTTTATTGTGATAATTGTCTTCTATTACTCAAAGAAGAGACACAAGAAAGTAGAAGAGGCGAAGTACAAAATGCTTGATGACGAAGATTAGGAAGCTACATCCGTGGCGGCGAACTGTTGAGATTGGCCAGGGGGTCATACTCCTCGGGCTCCCCTTTCTTAAAATAAAGGGTGAGAGCGCTTTAAGATTTGATGTGCCTTCGCTCCAACTTCATCTCTTTGGGCTGACCCTCTGGATGGAGGAATTTTTCATTGTCCTTATCGCACTTATATTTCTCGCTCTGCTCATCATCTTAATTACATTACTGTTTGGAAGGATATGGTGCGGATGGTTGTGTCCTCAGACAGTGATCGCGGATTTTACTTCCTTTGTGGACAAGGCAAAAGGCAAGGGCCTTCCCGCTAAATTGATTGCGTGGTCGGCAACGTTTCTGGTCAGCATTATTGTGTCTGCTGATCTGATATGGTATTTTGTCTCCCCGTATGAATTCATTGCCCGGCTGATCGAAGGGGGCCTCGGCAATATTATCCGGGGCTTCTGGATATCGCTGACGGTGATTGTATTTTTGAATTTCGTCCTGCTCAGGCAGAGGTTTTGCGCCACGGTGTGTCCCTATGCAAAGCTTCAGGGCAGTTTATTCGACAGCAAGACGCTGACCGTTGCCTTTGATCCCCGGCGCAGGGATGAATGTATCGAATGCATGGCCTGCGTCAAGACATGCCCTGTCGGCATTGACATAAGAAAGGGATTGAACATCGCCTGTATTCACTGCGCGGAATGCGTTGACAGGTGCGCGACGGTGATGTCGCCTAAGGGGAAGAATTCGCTTATCGGTTATTTCTTCGGCCTTCCCGGGGAAGACGGCCGGATTGTCCGGCAGAATGTGATTATGATCGGCACGGTCACTGCGGCTTTTCTCGTGTTCTTAATTTATCTGTTGGTTTCAAGGATGCCCATAGATATGACCGTGCTCCCAAATTATGTTTTTCAACCAAGGATGTCTGCCGGCGGGAGCGTGATAAACTCATATATCATATCCGTCAGGAACAGGGGGAGGGAAGACGCCGGGTTGAAGGTCAGCGCAAATGGAATCCCCGGCGATATAAAAATAGTCCCGGACAAGGTCCTGCGCATCGGAGCGGGCGAGATAAAAAAAATTCCGGTATATGTTTCAGTTAACAACCCCGAAGAGGATAAAATAACGCGAGACATAAATATAATAATTGAGACAGTAGATGGAGATAAATATATGCTGACCCGTAAAGCGCATTTTAGTATCCCGGAGGGTAAATGAAGACGCTGATTGTCATAGTAAGCATAATCGGATTGGCCGCAGTTGGTGGTTCCATAGTCGTGGGGGTCAAAAGCTTTGACGGCATTGTGACTGAACATCCCTATGAGAAGGGACTTTTATGGGATGAAATCAGGAACAAAGAGATGGAGCTTGGATGGCAGATTGACATTCAGAACATGGAATTCGTCACCGGCAACAATGATGTATTAATTTCAGTCCTTGATAAATACGGCAGACATCTTGCCGGTCCCGGCGTCACCTTTATGATCAGCAGGCCGGCGACCCCGGCATACGACAAATATTTTGATACTATTAAAGTAAAAGAAGGGATGTTTAAGGCCAGGATAAATCTTCCGCTGTACGGTTATTGGGACATAGACATAGATGTCTCAAGTGGAGGTGATAAGCTGCTTTTTAAAAAAAGGATATTTGTTGATAAGGGAGGGAAGAAATTATGAACCGCGATATCAATGCCGGGTCATCAATGAAAAGTAAGTTTATTTTGTCAGCGCTGGCTTTTATGTTGTCAACCTGCTTTATTGCTCATCCAGTTTATGCGGGGATGAACGTTACAGCGGACTGCATGATCAAGTCGGGGGCCTGCGTCAGGGAGATTGAGCAGGAAAAAATAAAGGTCACATTTGATATAAACCCGAAGCCGGTTTCCCCCATGAAAGAACTTATCTTCAGTGTCACCTTGGCAGAGAAGGGAAGCCCTGTGACGGATGCTTCGGTTATAGTGGAACTGACCATGCCGGGTATGTATATGGGGATTAACAGCCCGGCGCTTGTCCATACCGCTGATGGGAGATATGAAGGTAAGGGCGTCATCCAGGCGTGTCCTCATGGGGGGAAGATATGGATGGCCGAGGTAAAGCTCACACGGCATAACAAAACTGTTTCTGTGAGTTTTATATTTGAGGTCGAATAATGGAGCCGGGGTATCTTGCTGCCCTTACCACAGGTCTTGTCGGCGGCTTCGGCCATTGTGTAGGCATGTGCGGGCCTATCGTGGCCTCATATACCCTTCAAGACTCTTCCCCACCCGTTGACCGCGTTCTTTCCACTATTCTTTATAACACGGGACGCATTACCACTTATGTTTTTATCGGTGCCCTGATGGGCCTGACAGGCTCCTTTGTGAACACGGCAGGGATGCTTGCAGGTGTCCAGGAGATAGCGGCGATCGCGGCCGGCCTGTTTATGGTACTGATGGGGCTGCACATTTCAGGCTTTATAGGAAAGGCGGCCTGGCTGGAGTCGCGCTCCGGCGTGATCTTTAAGGCAGGCGCTTACATACTGATGGAGAAATCTCTATGGAGATATTATCCGCTTGGGGCACTTTTCGGATTCATCCCCTGCGGTCTGTCATACTCGATATTTATTACTGCGGCAGGGACCGGGAGCCTGCTTTCCGGCATGCTTGTGTCTCTGCTGTTCGGCCTGGGCACTCTGCCTGCGCTCCTGCTGGTCGGAGTCGTTGCGTCATATATGGGCGTGAAACTGAGGGGCTTTTTATATAAGGTTGCGGGCGTCATGGTAATCATTACCGGAATACTTTTTTTAATAAGATGATACAAAAAATGCAATCATCATTGTCATTTGTAAAGCCACATAAAACATTATCCGTCATGCCCGAAGTTCTTAATCGGGCATCCAGCACGAACCCCTGCTTACCCTTTACACGCCGGGGACACAACAATTCAGCGTGACAGCTTGACGAGAATGTAATAGCCGTCGACCTTTCCCGCTGTTGCAAGATATCAAACCTCTCTTAAATCACCTGTTCCTTACATATCACTTAAGTTGCTGTACGCGGAAACCGAAAATATAAAACAAGCAGCAGCAGCATTTATTAATTCTTGGGGAGATGGAGGGAACGACATGGAAATCTTTTTGATTTTAGCGACAATTATACTATTGCCAATATTATCTATAGCGGGGCTCGGCATGACAGAGGGAAATAAACATCGGCTTTTTATATCAATAGTTGCGCTTGTGCTCTATAGCTGTTCTATAAATAGCTCCCACGCAGATAATAACGCGACATCATCCACGCCTGAGTCGGTTCAGTCCCCAAATTCAACATTCACGGAGGGTTGGTATAAAACCAAGTGGGGCATGACTATTGATGAAATCCGCACTGTATTGAAAGAGGACATAAAACAAGTTTCAGCAGAATATAAAAAGAAATACAATACTGCTCAGACACATACCATAACTGACTTCAAAATAGGGAAATTCACCTTTGATGTATACCTGACAATTGACCCTCAAAAGGGGCTTGCCAAAGTTAATGTGGCTAAAAAAGGTGAGTTAGACCAATACGCATGTTTCCTGGAACTTGAAAACGCACTTAAGAAGAAGTATGGGAATCCCTCATCAACCGAGGAAAATAAGATCATGGGTTCTAAGATGAATTCAATAGAGTGGATAACTCAAGATACACTCATCAGACTAATCCATTCAGAGTTTCGGTTTAACAACAAGAATCGTGAATCAACAGACATTATATATGAATCCCGCAGAGATACCGGGGAAGAAAAATTATAGAAAGAAGCATGCGGATCGGGGTCTATGTTTGTCAGGGAAGACTGACGTATGGAAACCTGACATCGACGATGTTACTGGCACTACAGAAAGATGAAAACAGAAAAGTTTTATTAAACCTTATGGGCCATGCCCAAACATACTTTATGAAAATATGATTTGCAAAGACTGCTTAATAAAAGATAGATCAATCGTAGAACTTACTCAACGAGTAAGAGAACTTGAAAATAAATTTCATGACCTTATGAGTCACCCAAAAATAGTAGCAGGTCTGAAAGGCGAGTCGTTAGTTATCCGACTTGCAGAAGGAGTAAAAGCAAAACAAGGCGCATCATACGACGTTATTTTAAAAGACGGGAGCAAAGTAGAAGTAAAATATGCTAGTTGCCATATTCCCAATCCAGCATATCCGGAGTCTACAAAGCGGTGGTTTTGGCATAGAATTTTCGGTAACAAGAGAATGAAAGACTATAAATATTTGGTTCTTATCGGCGAAAAAGATGTTCGATTTCAAAGCAGCTACAAGGATGATTCACCTTTTGTGTTTTTTTTAGTTGATTCAAACATTATTGATGAAGTTGTGACAAATGACTCTAGGGGTTCGATATATTTAACCACTAATCCAAATTCTGCGAGAAGCAAAAGAGCAAAATTGCTATGGCAAGTTAGAAAAATGACAGAGGAGATGGAGGAGTTTTTTGAAAATGTATTAATTGAAGATGCCTCCATATACGGCACTGACTGTAGAACAGGGGTAGTTTTCTCAGATACAGAGTAATCTATGATTTTTTAGAATGAGGTTATGTTGTTCTTCGAGCCATCGAATAGATTTGCTCTAGTCGATATTGACAAATTAAAATCGTGGAAGATGTCGTTGATTGTTTTCAATAAACTATGAGTGTCTTTAAATGAGACAAAAGAAAAAATATAAGTCTGATCAAGACACGTCGTATTTATCCGCGTATCAACGGGCTGTACTCAGTAAATCTACATGGTTAGACAAAGCTAATGAATTATTTAAAGTTGCAGGTGAGGTGGAACAAAAAGTAATCAAGTTTTGGAAATCATGGCATACTCACTTGAAAGACAAGAGTAATAAAATTGAATCAGATAAATGTATCGGCATATATCTGATGCTCGTTGCTTATGGAATAGAAAATTTACTTAAGGCTCTTATTGTTGTTAAAAAGCGTGATGAACTAAAAAATGGGAATGAATTACAAAAAGGCCAGCTACCTAAGATTCTTAATAGCCATAATTTAGTAAGACTTTGCAAGTTGGCGGGCTTTCCAATAACAAATCAGCAGCAGGAAGAACTCCTGAGGCGATTATCACGTGGTGCTGTATGGTATGGAAGGTATCCGATCCCGACGTCTTATAACTCCGGAAAAGCAGAAATATTTCTTAATGGTAAAGAGTATATAATATGTCTTCATAGAGAAAATGATATAACTATGATTAAAGAATTGATTAAGGCTGTTAGAAAGTTTGGTGATGATTAATTTTTGAAATAGCTTTAATAATAGACCAGCTAAAAAATATAAAATGATTAAATGTCCTGAATCAAAATGCATTTCCAATATCCTTCGACAGAATTCAAATGGGTTACGCAAAAAATTATACACGGTCTTTGAAGAGTCGATTTTAAGCTCCGATGGCGAAGTTCAGTTTATTCAAAGCCTGGTTAAGAAATTGGATGCCTCACTTGAGTCTTTAAGAATTAATGGATTGGAAATATCGTGCAGATCTAAGGTAATTCATCAGAGGCCAATAGTTATATATTCAGACAGTAAATGTGAACTGGGAGATTTACTTGTAGTAGTAAAATATCATTTGTCTTCTGGTGAAATTGAAACTAAAAGCATTATCTACCAGGTGAAACTTTCAAGAAAGAATTCTCTGAACTGCACTATTGATGAGAAGCAATTAAAACTATTAAGTAAATGGCCGGAATTTTCATTTGGACGGGCGGAGAATAAATTTAATATAAGACCTCACACATTAGAATTAGGCTCTTTTATGCTGGAACCTCGCAACCCTAAATCAGGTTGTTACTTATCAAATAATCGCAATCATTGTTACGGTATAACACCTTATGCCTTACTTGTTCATGATATAGGCCCCAGGACTGTAAATATTAATTCTTTTCCTTATACACGAGGAGATGTACACAATTTTTTCAGTCATATTGTTTTTGAGATCGGAGAGCATCACCAAAATAAAAATGTTAAGAGGTTGATCGATGCCCTATATCGATATGCGGAGCTGGCACCTGATCCACCAGATGAATTCAAAGGATATTCAAAAAAGAGTAAAAAAGATGGGTTTGCAATAATTGAAATTAATATTAAAAAAGATGAAAATATTGCTTCAAGTAATAAGTCAAACCATCTATGCAGGAAATTTTGGTTATGAAGAGGACAGGGGGCCGGGGCTTGAAAGTGGAATTTTGAAGTAGATTCTTGGCACTCTTAATACCATCAGACAGACCGGATACCCCGCACTGAAGGTTTAGTTCTTTGCTAAAATATCCTTGCCGAACTCCCTGATTTTCGTTAAAATGAAGCAGCCACCTCTAATAAGGGGCTTCCGTCGGGACTTAACCTGTTAGAGATTGTAAAGAGCATGTATAAGTCCTGAATTGTATAATATGAATAAAGGAGGTGAAATATGGGAACGATCCTGCCTATAGACAAGATGACAACCGAAGAAAAAATACAGGCCATGGAAACACTCTGGGACGACCTGTGCAAACAGGCCGGCAATATACCCTCTCCTTCCTGGCATGGAGAAGTCTTGCAGGTGCGTGAGGACGGAATAGAAAAGGGAGAGGATGCCTTTTCAGACTGGGATGATGCCAAAAAGCGGATACGAGACAGTATTTCATGAAAATAAAAATACTAGCCTCGGCCGATCGGGATTTGATCGACGGCTACCGGTTTTATGAAAGACAGGCTGAAGGACTGGGCTCATACTTTTTAGACTCTCTCTTTTCTGATATTGATTCATTGGCAATTTACGCCGGAGTTCATTCCATTTTCTTTGACAAATACAATCGCCTTCTATCCAGACGGTTTCCGTTTGCTATATATTATCGCATCAAAAACGAAACGGTGTTTGTTCACGCCGTCCTTGATTGCCGCCGCAGTCCGGCATGGACAAGAAAGCACCTGAAATGATTTATAACGGACTTCCTTGGAATTTATCTACGGGTCTCATTACACTATCTCATAATGTGAGTTTAAAAGGGCTTGAATCTTCGTTTCGTGTTTTATATAGTAATACCTCTGCGCCGGTGATCACAACCATAGTAGTCATCTGAGATAAGCTGGACACGGTCTAAATGAAAATTCTTGAATATAATGATCTGGATACATCGAAGGTCAAGCGGCAGTACCAGAAAATCGTTTCCTGTCTGGAAAACGATGATTTTTATTCGGCAGAGGTCAAGAAACTTGGAGTGCATGACCTTTACAGGGCAAAGCTTGACGACAGCAACCGCCTTATCTTCAAAATCGTATCATACGGGGGAGTGCGATACGCCCTGCTCCTTGAAGTGGTGCTCAACCATGCCTATGAGAAATCAAAGTTTCTGAGGGGCGTTCCGATTGATGAAGCAAAGATACCGGTCCTCGACAGGGCGCGCGCTGAAAAGGAAGAGGTCCCCTCACTTATTTACGTCAATCCATCGAGCAGGCGTTTTCATCTCCTTGATAAAGTGATCTCCTTTGACCCCGAACAGCAGGACATATATAATCATTCAACGCCGCTCATTATCATAGGACCTGCGGGAAGCGGAAAGACCGCCCTTACCCTTGAAAAGATGAAGCATTTTCACGGCCAGGTGCTTTATGTCACTCTGTCCCCTTACCTTGCGGACAACTCAAGGAACATTTATTACGCCCATCATTATGAGAACGATGCTCAGGAGATATCGTTTCTGTCGTTCAGCGAATTTATCGAGACAATGAAGGTGCCTGAAGGGAGGGAGATCAAATACAGCGTCTTTGCAAGCTGGATAATGCGCTTTCCGAAACAGCAGCGCGTTGCCGACGCTCATCGTTTGTATGAAGAGTTCAGGGGGGTCATAACAGGGTCTGTGGTGAATAAGCCGTGGCTGAGCCGCGAGGAGTATCTCGGGCTTGGCGTCAGGCAGTCGATCTATCTTGACAGTGAGCGTGAGCTTGTCTATTCCCTTTTCGAGAAGTATCTTTCGTTTCTCAGGGATAATGGTTATTACGACCCCAACATCCTTGCGCATGGCTATCTGAAGCATGTACAGCGAACATACGATTTTGTCGTAGTCGATGAGGTTCAGGACATAACGAACATCCAGCTTCAGCTTATTCTGGGTAGCCTGAAAGTATCTGACAACTTCATGCTCTGCGGCGATTCCAACCAGATAGTCCACCCGAATTTCTTTTCCTGGAGCAGTCTCAAGTCTATGCTCTACAATGCCGAAGCACTGGAGGCGCGTAAAGTGATGCGGGTGCTTCAGTCCAACTTCCGCAATTCGGCCGATGTCACCAATCTTTCAAACAAGCTCCTCAGGATCAAACAAAAGCGCTTCGGCTCCGTGGACAGGGAAAGCAACTATCTCATGAACAGTCTTTCGGAAAATGCCGGCGAGATCATATTCATGAAAGATACGGACAAGGGGAAGACGGAATTAAACCGTAAGATCAGGCGGTCCACCAGATTTGCCTTACTGGTCATGCGCGATGAAGATAAACCGGAGGTGCGGAAGTTTTTTGATACGCCCCTGCTGTTCAGCATCCAGGAGGCCAAGGGGCTGGAATACGAAAACGTCGTTCTCCTGAATTTTATATCCAGTGAAAGGGTTATTTTCCGGGAGCTTATAAACGGGATTGGGCCTGAGGATCTGACGGGAGCTCTCGAATATATGAGATCCGGCGATAAGAGGGACAAATCCCTTGAGGTATACAAATTTTTTGTCAACTCTCTTTATGTTGCGGTCACCCGCGCCGTTCAAAGGCTTTATCTGATCGAAAGCGACACCGGCCATCCGCTGATCGAACTGCTCGGAGTCCGGAACGCGCAGGACGACGTGAATGTCGAAGTGCGGCAGTCCACAGTGGAGGAGTGGCAGGCCGAGGCCCGCAAGCTGGAACTTCAGGGCAGGCAGGAGCAGGCCGACGACATTAGGCGCGATATACTGAAGACCCGGCCCGTGCCGTGGGATGTGTGCACCCCGGAGCAGGTTATGAATTTTATGGCGCGCGCCATGGACAAGCATGAAATATCGCAAAAGCCCAAAAAGACCTTGTACGAATACGGTCTTTTCTACGGCGACTGTCTGTTGCTTGAACTGCTTTGTGAACATGGGTTTAACAGTGCGAAGAACTTTTTTAATTTTCAGTACGGACATCGTTCCCTTAATCATCAAATGTTAGAACAGCAAAGGGCGCAATTGTTAGTCCGGCACTTGCGGGGATATACGGGAAAATTCTACAGGGATGTAATGAATAATTGCGAGGTCTACGGCCCGGACCACCGTACTGTCTTTAACAAGACGCCGCTTATGCTCGCGGCCCTGGCAGGGAATGGGATGCTGCTCAAGGACCTTCTTTCAGCAGGGGCCGATACTGAATTGACCGATAATTACGGGCTCACGGCATGGCAGGGCGCACTGCAGAGAGCAGCGCAGGACGCAACGTATGCATCAGCTTCATTCTCTGCCGTGCATGAAATCCTTGCGCCTTCAAGTGTCAGCCTGAAGGCAGACGACCGTCTGGTTAAACTCGACAGCCTGCAGGGCGAGTTTCTGATCTTCCACATCTTTCTGGTCGAATTGCACCGCCGGCTCAACAGAAAGTATAGCGCCTTTGTTACGCTTACTGCACCGGAGTTGTCCGAAATAGTCTCGCTGCTTCCTGACAGCATCCTCCCCGATTACCGCAAAAAACGCGCTTACATATCGGCCCTTCTTTCAAAAAATGAGGTCAACGGTTCCAACCCGTACTGCAAGCAACTCTTCAAACGTAAGAGAACGGGAAAATATGTCCTTAATCCAAAACTCGCAATCCGCCGGAAAGAAGACTGGACAGACATTTACAGCCGCGCCAATATCGAACTTGTTTCAAATATCGGCTCTCGGGTGGATGAATTTTTCCCTTCAGTGATCCGGTCTCTGCTTTCAGATGAAGACGTATCGGGCTTTTAATTGTTTTCTTCTTTAGATTACTTGCTATCTTTTGACATCCAATGTAATATACTGGTATACAGGAGGTGACAATATGCCAGCCACTCAAAAAAGTCTCAGGATACCGGAGGGTATTGTAAAGGAAATCGAAGAAATAGCGAGGGACAAAAAAAGGGATTTCAGTTCCGTGACAAAAGAACTTCTTGAAGAGGCAATAAAAGCGCACAGGTGCCCGGGGATAGTATTTACTGAGGGGACAAGCGGGAAAAGGGCCAGGATTGCCGGAACGGGGATAGAAGTATGGGAAGTAATTTCTGCCTTGAAGAGTGTGGACAATAATTTTAAACGCCTTACAAATGCATATGACTGGCTCTCTGTTCAGCAACTCAAATCCGCTGTTGGATATTATGAGCTGTATCGTGATGAGATTGATAAACTTGTGACCGGGAACGATGACTGGACAGTTGAGAAGATAAAGAAAAAGTATCCTTTTCTTAATGTGGGAAAAGAATAGATCATCATACCTGCCGGAGTTAAATGAAATATTATCTTGATGAAGATATTAACCCAAAGATTGCAGAGATTCTCAGGAAAGCCGGTATTGATGCGGTCAGCGCCAGAGAAGCAGGGATGCTGCAGGCCAGAGACCTGGAGCAACTGGAATATGCTTCATCAAATCAACGCTGTATGGTTACGAGAAACCGAAATGATTTTATCCGGCTTACCGTGCAGTTCTTTAATGAACACAGGCCCCATTACGGATTATTAATAATCCCTCATTCATATCCTGGCGACAAAATAAGTGATATAGCAACGGCTCTTAAGAAGTATGCTTTAAAATATAAGAAAGAAATGACTCCGTACAGTATAGATTTTCTTTAGCCCGTGGCAATGCAAGCCGAAATGGATGCCGGTTGACTCCTGACCCCATCTGATAAGAGGAATCAAACTTTATGCTCAAATGTGATCACTGTTCTCTTGAGGTCGCTGAGGCAAAGGCCGTCTTTGATGAGATAGACGGGCAGAGAAAGGTTTTTTGCTGTAATGGATGCAGGGGGGTTTTCAGGTTCATCAAGAATGAAGGGCTCTCTGATTTCTATGACAGGAGGGAGTCTTCATGGACAGCCGGTCCCCCTGATGAAAGGCCGATAGAATTTTCAGCCTTCTCCGACAGCATCAGACCAGCGGGCGATGAGATGGAGATTGACGTAGTGATCGACGGTATCAGGTGTGCTTCCTGTATATGGCTTATTGAAAAATTAATGCTCAGGACACACGGGGTCAATTACGCCAGGGTCAATTATGCCACCCACAAGGCCAAGTTAAGATGGGACCCCGGGAGAACGGACGTTATCAATGTGCTCACTAGGATAAAGTCGCTAGGGTATTCTCCCAAGCCTTCAATTCCCGGGGCACATGAAGAAGAGATCAAGGCTCAGCAGAGAGACTTGCTGGTCAGGTTTGGTACGGCGGCATTTTTTTCCATGCAGCTTATGTTGTATTCAGTCGCCCTGTACGCCGGTTACTTCCAGGGGATCGGCGCTGACACTAGGTTGATATTCCAGTTCATATCACTTGCCCTTGCAACGCCCATACTGTTTTATTCAGGCGTCCCTTTTATCAGGGGATCGGTCAGGGGGATAAAAAATCTGTCATTTAACATGGACACGCTGATTGTGATTGGCGCCGGGGCTGCGTATTTTTACAGCATTTACCAGATATTTTCCGGAGGGGAAGTTTACTTTGACACATCGGCAATGATCATCACACTGATCCTTCTCGGCAGATATATAGAGACAGGGGCCAAGGGCAGGTCGTCCGAAGTCATCACAAGACTTCTCTCATTGAATCCGAAGGAAGCAATAGTAGTCAGGGTCCAGGAGCCAGGAGTCAGGAGTTATGAACCTGTCCCTGTCGAAGCCATTCTGGCGGGCGCCCATGTTCAGATCAAGCCCGGCGAGCGCATCCCTCTTGATGGTTTTGTGACTGAAGGGACGTCCGAGGTCGATGAATCCATGCTGACAGGGGAATCAAAACCCGTGGCCAAAGGTCCGGGAAGCGAGTTATTCTGCGGGACGCAAAACCTCTACGGCAGTTTAATTTTTAAAGTTGAACGTACCGGGAAAGATACCGTGCTTTCCCAACTTATCATGAATGTTGAAAACGCCCAGGCGCGGCAGGCTCCTGTACAGGCGCTTGCTGACAGGGTCGTGGGATATTTTGTCCCGGCGATCATACTGCTGAGCCTTGCGACATGTATATTCTGGCTGTTTCATGGAGGCCTTCTCACCCAGGCAATGATGAATGCCGTATCAGTGATCGTCATAGCCTGCCCGTGCGCCCTTGGTCTTGCCACACCCCTTGCAGTGCTGATCGGCACGACAAAGGGGGCGTCAAAGGGGATATTAATCAAGGGGGGCGATATAATTGAGAAGGCAAAAAATATAGATACCATCATTCTTGATAAGACAGGGACTATCACGGAGGGTAAACCTCATCTCGCCTTATATAAGGGTATTGGTGTCCCTGATGACGAGGCGCTCTGTCTTGCCTATTCCATGGAACAGCTCTCAGAGCACTCCATCGCAAAGGCAATCATAAATGCCGGCAGATCAATTACGCCCTATAATGTAACAGACTTTGCCGCCAGGCCCGGGAAAGGGACCAGCGGCATGATAAATGGTAAACCCGCACTGATCGGAAGCAGGTCGTTTATTGAATCGGAACTCTCCATTGATAATTTAGAAAGTAGAATCGGCCGCGAATTGATGTCTCAGATAAGCACATGGGAAGCAGCCGGATCGACAGTGGTTTATCTGGCATATGATGGAAGGCTTTGCGGCGTTTTTGTCATATCGGATGAGGTGCGCGCTGAGGCAAAAGAAGCGGTTGAAGCCATGATAAAGGCGGGGTATGATGTTATGATGATAACAGGTGACGGGAAGGACACGGCCTTTGCGGTTGCCGGCGCAATCGGCTTGAGCAAAGATAAAGTGATGGCGCGCAATTCTCCGATTGAGAAGGCCGGGGCAATAAAGGCGATGCAGAAAGAGGGCAGGGCGGTGATGATGGTCGGTGACGGGATCAATGACGCCCCTGCCCTGGTCCAGGCGGACGTGGGCATGGCAATGGGCAGGGCCACGGATATTGCGCTTGAGAGCGCCGACATGGTGCTGATGAGAAGCAATCTCAACCTTGTAACCGAAGCTGTCGGACTATCAAAACAAACTTACCGGGTCATAAAGCAGAACCTTTTCTGGGCGTTTATATACAATCTGATTGCCCTCCCGCTGGCGGTAATGGGACTGCTTCATCCCATTGTCGCCGCAATATCAATGACCCTGAGCTCATTAAGCGTGGTAGGGAACTCTGTGAGATTGAAAAGAGGATAATATGTGGAGTGTTTTTTTATTGATCTTTCTGACGTTATGCGTTGGTCTGGCCGGGTGGCTTATTTTCCTGTGGGCTGTTAAGAGCGGCCAGTACGATGATATGGAGGGGCCGAAATACAGGATGCTTGATGATGAAGAAAAAAAGGATGATAATAGCAATCATAAGACTTAATTCGCGATATAATGTATATGAACAGGAGATAACATCAAAACAATATTGTGGGATAGTAAACAGGGAGTATGCGCTTAACAAGAAAGAAGAAAGAACTGGAGGCCGTGCTTGAAAATATCAGTGACGGCGTCCTGTGCCTGGATAATAAAGGCGCCATCAGGATATACAACAAGGCGCTGTCCGAAATGATATCTCTTGATGAAGATCTGGTGGGGGTCCAGATATTTACACTCCCCGTGGAACATCCAGTGCGGCAGGGGATATTCCGGGCGGAAAATGGATTTGCGGGGCCTTACTGCTGGGAGAGGAACGAGTGTCCGGTAGATCGCGATTGCCCCGGGGAAAAGTCTCAATGCTGCAGGTGCTGGGTCTTTGCTGCCTGTAAATCGTTTTCGTCAAATAAAGATAAGTCATGTATAGAATGTGCCCAATACCAAAGTGTCCGGCAATTTCTTGAAAGACCAAAAGAACTGGAAATGAATGATAAGTCTATTTCGGTGATGTCTTCCTTTATCGAGTACCCTGACAGGAATGAGATATGGGAGGTCATTGTTTTTAAGGACGTGACCTCGGAGAGACTTGATGCAGTGTGTAAACTCGCCGGAGCCATGGCCCATGAACTAAGACAGCCTCTGCAGGTATTAACATCCTGTCTTTCGCTTTTAAGTGATAAGTTCCCTGATGAGGCCGAGATAAAAGAGAATTTTGCTGCCATGAAAGAGGGTTGCATGAGGATGAACGACATAATTGAAAAAATCAACCATCTAACTAGATATAAGACGAAACATTATTTTCAAAAACTGAGAATATTAGATATTGAAGAGTCGTCAATCAACCCTGAAAAGAGATGGGAACAACCGGATTAATCGTGGTTTGCATTTTTATGTTTTTCAGTAAATGATCGGGAGGTTAAAACATGACGCTTGAAGCTGGTCTTCTTGCACTGGAGTCTTTACTTCTTGTATTTACGATTATTCTGCTTTTTTACAGCATTAAAGAGGGCAAGCAGCGGGACAAACTTATTATGGAAGTGGGTAAAGCCACAAAGGTGCTGACCCGGCAGGAGTATTTTCTCTCTATTATCGATTCTATGATGGACGCAAAAGAAGAGATAATAGGATGTATAACAGGCAGGCCGCCTGCAGGAGATGACAGGAAGATGACGAGGGACATTGTAGCGAACATTGAACGGATGACAAAGAAGGGCGTTCATGTCAAATACCTTCTGCCGAAATTTCCTGACAGGCTGCATGTAGGCTACCAGTATATGAAAGCTGGGGCGGAAATTCTTTTCAGCAGCTGTTTAATGGTCCATAACATACGTTTCACTATCATTGATGACAGGACTGTAGTAATCGGGATCCCTGAAATCACCGGGGAAAAGGAAGCTACGAGGAAGGGGTTTAGGATACCATCCGAGGGACTTGCCATGGTACTGAAAAATTATTTTAACTCATGCGAGAAACAGACCAGCTTTCAGGATTATTTGAAAGAAGTAATACAACAGACCGGCGCGACGCCGGAACACATCGCAAGGGAATTTCAGATAGAAGCGGAGGAAATAAGAAGACTGGCAGGGTAGGGAGCCGGGCATTCATTTTAAATATTGGAAAGCGGGGGTAAAGCGGATGACGGGTTTCCTGATGTACTATATGAATAAATATGTAAGATGAACATATAAAAAAGGCGTCTCCTTTATAGAGACGCCTTTTTAAAACTATAATGGTAATCTGTTTTTTTTAAGCTTTTTTCTTGAAACGTCTGAAACCCAGAGTTGCAGCGCCGACTAAGAAAAGAGTTGAACTGATCGGTTCAGGGACTATAGGAGCGCCAGTTACCGTGAAATTCCCCTGTGATGCTGTGTTGTCTGTATAAACCCTATACCATGCTGTTTGTCCGGGGGCAACACTGTTTGTTGTCAATACAGACATGCTTTTCTGATCAGGAGAGATTATCCAACTGGAAACTGTCTTGCTGCTTCTCGGGTCGCAGTCGCCATCTAAAGCCCACCCACAGCTCCCTATACCGTTTACAGCTTCATAGAGGGAAGTATCAATGAACACTCCTGATGAACCGGAAAGACCGAAGTTAAATCCAAGCCATGTTGACGCTGATGTATTTTTTGTATAAATCATGAAAAAACCTTTCCATGGGGCGGCATCTACATGGTAAAATCCCTGTGATGTTAATCCGAAGTCAATAGGGCTAGCGTCACTCCCTACCGTGCCATTATCAGCAAAAACTGAAACTGGTACTCCGAAGACAAGAAGAAATGTAAAAACCAATACACTGAGTATAATTCCTCTCCAAGTATAATTATTACTATTTACCATATACCCTCCTTTTGATTACTGGATTTATTTTAATTAGAATCCTTCTTAGAAAGAAAAGATACTATTATTATATAGGTGCAATTTGTAGTGTCAATTTAAAAATAATTATAAGGGGCATAAGTTATTAATATGAGCGGAGTTGCGCAAGTAGGCCCTAGGCTTTTTGCGGATGGATTAGTGTAGTAAAAGCTGTATTCAGTAAGGCAAGATTAATACCATCCTTATCCATTCGCATAATTTATTATTTCAGTTAATATTCGCGATGTTATGAAAGGGATGAAAAGTCACGATGTGTAGCATGTCACAATGATGTGTTATGCCCAGGTGTGACATGCTTGCTTAGAGAAGTATAAGCAGGGGCATGAATATGCCCCTGCTTCAAGGAATAGTCTAAATAATTTTTTTAAAGGCTTTTGCCTTGGCCTTGCAGACCGGGCATTCGTCAGGGGCGTCCCCTTCGGCAGTATAGCCGCAAATGTCGCAGACATAATAATCAATTTCTTCATTATTGCCCAGGTTGTCCAATGCCTTCCGGTAAAGGTCATGATGGACTTTCTCTACATCGTTTGCGAAATTAAAACTGCGCAGCGCGCCTTTATTGCCTTCTTCTTCGGCTTCCCTGATCATCCGTGGATACATTTCTTTGAACTCAAAGGCCTCTCCGCTGATTGCTGCATCCAGGTTTTCCTTTGTACTTTTTATTCCTCCGAGTTGTTTAAGATGACTGTGCGCATGGACCGTTTCAGCTTCTGCAGCAGCCCTGAATAGTTTGGCAACCTGAGGGAAGCCTTCCTTCTCAGCCTGCTTTGCAAAGGCAAGGTACTTCCTGTTTGCCTGTGATTCACCGGC